>NZ_WJYH01000047.1:0-32677 GCF_009668065.1 Acinetobacter sp. RIT698 | reverse complement strand
GATAAAACAATCAAACTACATACATTAAATTAAGACTTAAAAACAAACTAACGAAAAGGAATTTTACTTTGAAAATTAATGGACTTAATATAATTTTGACCACGCTCTCTATTTTAACACCATCATCAGTAATGGCTGGACCAGCAAGCTGTGAAGATAATTTTGTTGTCAATCGCCAAAATGGCATGGTTGATTATCAAGCAACCGTTTTGCTCACTTCGGCAAATGAGCACGATATTTCACAACAGATCAAACAAGCAATTGCACAGTCAGGTTTCCGTATCGATAGTGAGGAAACAGCTGGTTCAGGTACTGAGATCACCTTCTTACCAAATAAACAGGCCCGCGAATCTTGGTTTGCAATGACAGCTGTTGTGTCAAAGACCGGGAATCAACACATGGTTGGATTACGCAGTTTAGGAGATAGCACCTTAAAACAACAAAGCACACCACAGATGCGTACAGTGATGTGTGGATTTCTCGCAAGTTTACCCAGTGTTAAATCTTCAAATATGGTTGCAACACAAACAACATCTGGACGTGGTGAACCTCCTGTCACAAAAAAAATTGGTCGAGAAATACGCCCTAAATCAGAGTTGGATGTACGTGTAGCACAGCTGGCTCTTGAACCAGGGACAGCAACAATTATGGGTAAAGCATGCACTACAAATAGTTCGCATGGGCAAACTTTCCGTGATTATTTACGTAACGAAGCAGTGTTTTTGTATCCAGTGACACCTTATCTTGAGGAAGTTCTCAGTCTGTACGAAAAATCTCGTCCAGAGGATACAGTGATTATTTCTCCATTCATTACTCAGATGCGTATTGAAGGGCGAACCAATAGCGATGGTGAGTTTCGTTTGCAACTCAAACCAGGCAAGTATCTAATCGTTGCTCAACATGCTTCTGCTGGTGCAGGCAGTTATATGAATTATGATGGTGCCAATACTTCACAGAATGGTAATACAATTACCACGACTCATTTCTATTCAGAACGTGATTTTTTTCGGAACTGGAACGATATCCTTAAAGATCGTGTCACAATTTCAAAACCCGATCAGATTGTCAAAATCAGCTTAACCCCACCCTTTCGTGCTCAGGGGCTAATTGGTGGTTTAATTAATCGTGGAAAGCAAAAAGGCACTGGCGTTATGGGCTTGTCTTGTTCGGAGTGGCAATTTAAATGAAGATACATATCCCAATATTGTTGTTACTGAGTTGGATAATAGCAACACCTTCCCTCTATGCTTCTGATCTTGCCCCAATGCTCGGAAGTTGGCAATGTACTGCTCAAGCTGAAATTGCACTGCCTATTAATGCAGGTAAGCCACTTAAAATGGTTGAGACCTATACCGTGATGACGACTGCAGATGGAATCAGTGAAGGAGATGATTCAACGATTTATTACCTCCCTACAGGAGAAAAATTGATGCCCATCGAAGTGATTAGCCATTCTAAAGCACAATATCGTTTACAAGGTGATACCTTAAAACTTCTAGTTTTAAATTGGGAATTACGTGAAGGACGTATTGCCCCTAAAGAACGAGCAGATTTTATTACCAGTATGCTAGGCAAAAATGCACCTGCAGCTACACGCTCACAACTAGGAGCAAAAATAGATCGCATGGCTGAAGATTTTGCTGAAATGATTGCTAAGAATTTTCAAGCAAGAATTGGTAAAGAAAGTTCCATACCATTTCGGATGACTGCCACGGGTGCTGGAAAAATAGAAAGAACCTTCGGTTCAGGTGCAAATGCAGTCACACATCAATGTGTTCGGCTATCCAATTGATCATTCACTACTGATTTGAGGAAAATTTAAATGTGCTTGCTCAACATACCTTTATATAGGTATTGCTATTCCAATGCTACAAGCACAAACAATGCCTATTCAATAGTTAGTGTTCAGTTAGAGTATGGGGCGGTCATAAAGTTTTTAAATCCGATTTATACAACGAAAAATCACCATTAATCACACCCAAATAAAAACCCCGCCAAAGCGGGGTTATATTTATTAGAAATATTAAAACTAATCAATAAATCGACATATGGTTGCGATGAATCATTTCTAAAGAACGTGCTTCACCTAGCACCTGATACACCTTATCTGAAGCCAAACCTTTGACAGTTTCAGCAGAACGCGAACTAAAGTTCACTCGTCCAACCGCGACTCGATGACCATACTGATCAACACATTCCACAACATCACCACGATCAAAATGCCCTTCAACTGCTTTTACACCTACAGGCAATAAACTACGATGGTTTTCTTTAATGGCTTTGACAGCACCATCATCTAAAACCAAACGCCCTGCAGTTTGAAGATGGGCAGCCAACCACTGTTGATGTGCTGTAACACGATCATCATCGGTAATGAATAAAGTACCCAATAATTCACCCGACATTAAACGAGCCAATACATTGTCACTTTCACCACTAGCAATCAACGTTGGACAGCCTGACTTGGCAGCCAAACGAGCAGCACGAACTTTGGTCAACATACCGCCACGTCCAAACTTACCGCCACCACCAGCCATATCAAACAAGGTTTCATCCATTGCACGAACAGTATGGAACAATTTTGCATTTGGATTAGAACGCGGGTCTGAATCAAACATCCCTTGCTGATCAGTCAAAATGATCAGCAAGTCTGCATGAACTTGCCCTGCAACCATTGCTGCAAGCGTATCATTATCACCAAAGCGAATTTCATCAGTAGACACTGTGTCATTTTCATTGATTACAGGAATCACTTTCCAATCAATCAAATTTTGTAGTGCATCACATGAGTTAAGGTAACGACGGCGATCTGCAAGATCATCATGAGTTAACAAGACTTGCGCAGTTTGGATAGAATGCTTTTCCAACACGCTTGACCATGTATGAATTAATCCCATCTGACCAATGGCAGCACAAGCTTGTAGACTGGGTAAATCGGTGGGTCGATTCTCTAGCTTCATACGAACCATCCCTTCAGCCACAGCACCTGAAGACACAAGAATGATCTCATGCCCTGCATTGTGTAGATCTGCAATTTGTTTCGCCCAATGCGAAATTGCATCCAAATCTAAACCTTGCCCATTTGCTGTGAGTAAAGATGATCCGATTTTAACAACGATACGTTTTAAAGCCTTGAGCTGACGTTGCCCATCTACCACTTCTATCATCTTGTCCTCGGTCTTTCTTTTCTAAATGGGTATCTTTAGAGACTATAGATACCCTTAGAAATTAGCGTACGTAGTACACTTCCATTTCGCCATCATCCTCGCCATCGTCATCCTCATCATCTTCTTCCTCTGCCAAAATACCAGCAAGACGTTGTTGACGACGCATTTCACGATAAGCTTCTTTTGCAGCAATCGTTTGCTCACGTGTTTCAGCTTCAAGCTGATCACGGAATGCTTTCATTTTCGCTGCATACTCTGGATCTTCGTCTTCCAACTCACGTTGTTGCTCGATTTGATCCATGAGGTAATACACAACAGGTTTGGTACCTTCTTCAAGCAAGCCTGAAGTTTTAAATACAGGACCATCCCATTGTAATTCTTCAAGAATATGATTACACCATTCTTCTTGAGTATCATCAGTTAATTGATCAAGTTTGTTTAAAACAAGAACAATCGGTAATTGAGCCAATGTTGGTGAGAATTTTTTCAACTCTTCCACAATCGCTTTGGCATTGTAGGCAGGATCTGAACCATCAATCGGTTGTACATCGACAATATGCAAAAGAATACGTGTACGTGCCAAATGCTTAAGAAAACGAATCCCTAAACCAGCACCTTCCGCTGCACCTTCAATCAATCCAGGAATATCCGCCATAACGAATGAACGATGACGATCCGCATCGACCACACCTAAGTTCGGTACCATTGTTGTAAATGGATAATCTGCAACTTTTGGTTTAGCTGCTGATACTGCACGGATAAAGGTAGATTTACCTGCATTCGGCATCCCCAATAAACCTACATCCGCTAGAACTTTTAACTCTAAACGAATTTCACGGTATTCACCTTTGATACCATGTGTACATTTACGCGGAGAACGGTTAGTCGATGATTTAAAATGAGTATTCCCCAAACCACCATCGCCACCATGTGCAACTAAAACCTTTTGGCCATCTTCAACCAAATCACCAATAATATCGCCAGACTCTGTATCTACAATGGTTGTTCCTACTGGAACTTTCAGAATAACTGATTCACCACCACGACCAGCACAGTTTGCGCCAGCACCGTTTTTACCACGTTCAGCGCGAAATTTACGGGTATAACGATAATCTACTAAGGTACTGGTATCGTCGTCAGCTTGAATATATACGCTGCCGCCACGACCACCATCACCACCATCTGGGCCACCAAATGGTACAAATTTTTCACGGCGAAAACTGGCTACGCCATTGCCACCGTCGCCAGCCTCTACGGTAATGACTGCTTCATCAACAAAGCGCATGCTGCCAATCCTCTAAAATCTTTAAAACCCCATATTCTGCCATATTTTCAAAAATTTCTCGAATAGTATTATTCAGCTAAGCATGAATTTTCTTAAACATTTATTGTGAGAGGCTTGATAATGCATATTTTTATTCGATTTCGATTGTTTTTTATTCACATATTTTTCTATAATCAGTTCGCTGAAAATCAATAATTCAAAATTAAATCACGCTTATTTTAATGAATCTCACAATTTCTGTTTATTCGCATTCGATTTTTTGATTTTCGATCTTATACATTAATTTTAAGGAACAATAATATTGTCTATCGTCCAACTCAGTGCTGCGCTTGGACCCGCAGAATGTCAACTCGCTGTAAAATATACGCTTCAAGAAATACGCAAAGAAGCCAAAACAAAAAAGATCCATCTCCAAACAATTGAAAGCCATGCAACTCAATATGGTTATTCCTCGGTACTGCTCAGTGTCGATGAGGATGCCCGAACATGGCTCAATACTTGGCTCGGTACAATTCAATGGACTTTCCAAAGTCCAATTCGCCCACAACATAAACGTAAAAACTGGTTTGTAGGCATTACGCTTTTCGATACACCGTTGCAACTCCCCCCAGATGACACCATCACTTTTCAGGCCTGTCGTGCTTCAGGTGCTGGAGGGCAGCATGTCAATACGACAGACTCTGCTGTCCATGCAACTCATGTTGCATCTGGAATAAGTGTAAAGGTGATGTCTGAACGGAGCCAACATGCCAATAAGCGTGTGGCAAAAGAGTTGATTGCACTCAAACTACAACAACAGATGGAGAGCCAGCAAGCCCATCAGAAACACGCTCAACATTTACAACACGCGTTGATAGAGCGAGGCAATGCCGTCCGAGCATTTAAAAAGTGATGTTTTTACATCACTTCAATTAAACGATATGCAAATTGAAACGTACTATTTTCTTTTTCAATTAGCTCAGCACTTAATGTTAAATCTGCCCATTTTCCTGTTTCATCATTTAACGTGGTTTCTAATTTGGCCTCTATTCCATAACCACCTTGATAATATTGAAAAACTTCAAAATTTTCATTTGAAATTGTTAGTTCAGGAATGTTTTGATCAAAATAGTAATGTAAAACGTCTTCTTGAATTTCATCCCAAACGGCTTGAGATATTCCAAATTTTAAATGAAGTTGTTTAAAATTTTTATGACAAACTGCTTGTATAAATTCCGCACATAATTGATATGCAATATTTTGAATATTTTTATCCATTGAATACCTAATTAAAAATAGTTTTGATTATAGAAATTGATTTCTAATCGAAACACGATTTTATCACAACAATAAAAAAAGGAAGCCTGAGCTTCCTTGATTTACAACACAACAAAATTAAGACTTTTGCAAATCCAATTGAGGTTGATTTGATTCTTCAAGCATTTTACGATCCACTTCAGCCGGATTATTTAAAGCATCATTGAGCTTCTCAACATCCAGCTTTCCGACCCACTTGGCAACCACAATCGTTGCCAAAGAGTTACCCACCAAGTTAGTCAATGCACGTGCTTCTGACATGAAACGGTCAATACCTAAAATCAAAGCCAAACCAGCGACTGGGATATTGCCTACAGCAGCCAAAGTTGCTGCCATGACAATAAAGCCTGAACCAGTTACACCTGCTGCGCCTTTTGATGAAATCAACAAGACTGCAAGCAAGGTAATTTCATGCCAAATATCCAGTTGAGTATTGGTTGCTTGTGCAATAAAGATCGCCGCCATAGTCAAATAAATAGAGGTACCATCAAGGTTAAATGAATAACCTGTTGGAATTACCAAACCAACCACAGACTTTTCACAGCCAGCAATTTCAAGCTTTTTCAGCATACGCGGTAATACAGATTCTGAAGACGATGTACCCAATACAATCAGCAATTCTTCACGAATCATACGAATCATTTTTAAAATACTAAATCCGCAGAAACGACTGATCGAACCTAAAATAATAAAGATAAACAACAAACACGTGATATAGAAACAAAGAATTAACTGTGCAAGTTGCGCTAAGCTACCAATCCCATACTTACCAATGGTAAATGCCATCGCACCAAAGGCACCGATTGGCGCAAGTTTCATAATCATATTCACAATGTTAAAAAACACATGCGAAATTTGATCAATCAATCTTAATACTGGTTTTCCAGCATCGCCAAGTTTATGTAATGCAAAACCAAACAATAAGGCAAATAAAAGAACTTGTAGAATTTCACCTTCTGCAAATGCACCCACTACGGTATTTGGAATGATATGCAAAAAGAAATCAACGGTAGACTGTGATGCACCTGATTCCACATACTTACTGATACCTGTGGTATCTAAAGTCGCGGGATCAACATTCATCCCAACGCCCGGTTTGGCGATATTGATGACAACCAAACCAATAATCAGGGCAATGGTAGAAACGACTTCAAAGTATAAAAGTGCAATACCACCAGTCTTACCCACTGATTTCATGCTTTCCATACCCGCAATCCCGCTGACCACGGTACAGAAAATCACAGGGGCAATAATCATTTTAATGAGCTTAATAAAAGCATCACCTAAAGGTTTGAGTTGTTCGCCTAAACCAGGAACACTTTTCTCTACACCATTGATCAATTGAGTACCACTTGGAAAGTAGTGCCCTACAATCACACCCAAAATAATGGCAACAATCACTTGAAAATAGAGTGACTTATACAGCGGTTTCTTAGCCATGATAATTACTTCTTTCTATATTTCTGTTTGAAGAAATATCCAATGTTAATGCTACCATTTGCTGACACAGTCCAAAATCTCGATAAAAATTTCTGAGAAGTTGGTTTTTAGCAAATAAAAATCCCTTCAGAAAACGAAAGTTTTCCAAAACAATGACAACGAATGACGATGTTTAAGATTTATTCTTTCTGGCACCTTGGCCAAAAGAATAAATACAGAACAGGAGATAAAAAATAAAACGCTCTTCAAGGCTATTTTAATTAATTTTTGATGATCAATCTCTATGCAAATGTTAATTTCGCCTAACATCTGTGCAATTTATGCTTAGACCTTAGTCTAATATCGTCTATATCTATACGATCCAGATCCATTTATGGCATAGTGTATTCCACTGTCTACTCTCCCTTGATCCATTTGACATGAATACAAAACGCAATCTTTATAAAGACTTTGAACATCCTTTTGCGCAGTTTGTGCGAATTGTTGGTAAAGGGAAAAATGGTGCACGATCATTAACTTATGATGAAGCTTACCAAGCTTTTTCAATGATTTTGAAAAATGAAGTCTTAGACGTGCAACTTGGCGCATTTTTAATGTTGCTTCGGGTCAAAGAAGAGTCTGTAGATGAACTTACAGGCTTTGTCCAAGCGACCAAAGACCAATTGAATTTTCAGCCACTTGCTGTGGATTTAGATTGGTCATCTTATGCGGGTAAACGCAAACATTACCCGTGGTTTTTATTGGCAGCATTAACACTTTCAAAGCATGGCTATAAGATCGTGATGCATGGTGCATCAGGCCATACCATGAACCGTGTGTATACTGAACAAGTCTTAGAATACTTAGGCTTTCCAATTTGCCAAAATGAAGCACAAGTCAAACAGCAACTAGACACCCAAAATTTTGCCTATTTGCCTTTAAATGTGGTCTCTCCGATCTTGGCAGATTTGATCAATCTTAGGAATGTGATGGGTTTACGCTCCCCGATTCACACACTGGCTCGTTTGATTAATCCATTCAATGCCAAAGCAACCTTACAGGCAATTTTCCACCCTGCTTATCGTAGTTCACATCAACAAGCTGCCTTTCAATTAGGTTATAAAAATAGTGCTGTGATTAAAGGTGAAGGTGGCGAGTTTGAGCGCAATCCAGATGCCAAAACCCTTATCTGTGGTATTCAAAATGGTGAACTTTATGAACATGAATTACCTAAATTAACCGATAACCGCAGCCCAACAGAAGAACAACTTGATCTCGCTATTTTTAAAGCAGTTTGGGAAGGCCAACAAGCACATGAGTATGGTGAAATTGCCATCACTGAAACAATGGGCATTGCTTTATATACCATGGGTATTGTAAATAACTATCCAGAAGCCATGAGTAAAGCAAAGCATCTTTGGAACACACGTTTCTAATTTCATCTTCAAACAGAAGCGTGAACGTTATTGATCACGCTTTTGGATAAAATAAAAATCAGCCCAATAGGGATAACTTTTCCCTGAAGAATGAATATTGATAAGTTGCAACTGATCACCCATTTTGACATCGATATTATTGGGTTGATAAGGACCAGATAAATAAGCATCTTTTTGCTTTCCAATCAGACTTGAACAATACAGATGATGGGTTTTTATCTTTTTTGATGCGTCGGCTGTATAAGCATTACGGATCTTGATACCAATTAACAGCATGGGATAGCCATCATTTTTAATTGATGTATATTGTGTGACTGGCGTTTGGAAATTTTGACTTGCGGTTACGGTAACATCTAATAAACATTGAATACTTCTTGCATCACTTGTTCGCTCAGCGAATACACTGGTCGAAATTGCAGTGATACAGAATAAACTGAGTCGAGCAAGCTTTATTGTTTTTAGTCGCGTTATTGTTTTGAGCAGCTTGAGCATTTTAACCTCTTTATCGTTTTTATCATGCTGAATATCTTTATCACCTTATTACGCACTTCTCGTTTGAACGTATTTATCGTTTTAACATAGTTATCGTTTTAACAGCATCATGATTGAAACAGTTTAAATATTATTGTTTTATAAATTGAGTGTTTGAATCACAAAGTGAAACTACTCTGTGATTCAAGGGATCTTTTGCTCAGTTAGATAAAACGAATCGGTTTAAATTCTGGCTCAGGCACATGCGAATCACATTCCTCTCCTTCTTCTTTATGCCCTTTATCGATATAACCTGTACGTTCTTTTTCAGGTATATTCTGATGTTCCCAAGCAATCACTGCTTGCATACAGGTTTGACGTTGCTCAGCAGTCAACGCCACACCATTTGGCCATTTACCAATTTCTACCGCAGTTTTTAAACGCTCAACAATGTCAGCATCTAAAATAGAAAGCATCTGTTCAATATTCATGGTCAATCCCGCTGAAAAGAATCAAAATCTTGATTCCAGCCAAGTTTAGTACGACAAGCCATATAGAAGTCATAACCTGGTGGATGTAAAAGTATTAGTTTGAAGGGATGTTTACGAATATGCAAACTATCACCGACATTTAATGAAACGCTATGCTGTCCATCAGCACTGACCATCGGCAACACACGATTTTCACGAATCAATATCTTAATTTCGCTTTGCCCACCCACCACAATCGGTCTTGATGACAAAGTATGTGGGTGCATTGGAACCAAAGCAATCGCATCCATACTTGGATGTAAAATCGGTCCACCACCAGATAAGGCATATGCCGTTGAACCTGTCGGGGTCGATACAATTAAACCATCACTGTGCTGGCGATAAACATATTGCCCATCAATGTTCAGCTCAAAATCAATCATATGTACAGATTTACCAGAATGAAGTACCACATCATTCAAAGCAATTGCATCATAAATTATTTCATTTTTACTGCGAATTTCAATTTCCAATAAAAAGCGACGATCAAGCTGAAACTCACCTTTTAAAACTTGATCTAACTTAAACAGCACTTCAGTGGGTTTAATATCTGTTAAAAAACCTAAGCGACCGCGGTTCACCCCAAGTACAGGAATATTGTATTTTACCAATGCACGTGCAGCATGTAATAAAGAACCATCACCACCGACGACAATAACCAAATCAACCACTTCACCGAGCAGATTCTTACTGACAGTTTGTGTATTGGTATAAGGTACAAGTTGTGCTGTAGCTGTATCAAAAACTGGATGCAGACCCAAACTTAATAAATGATCGTGTATAAGACAAAGCGTATCAACCACAGATGATTTATCTGGTCTTCCAATTAAACCGATATTACGAAAGGTCTTTGGTGAAATTTGCACAGATGCGGTAGCTCCACTGAAATTCTGAGATATAATAACACTCTCAGTATATGTTTATAAAATCATTCATATACGAAAAATAACGAGAATGTTTAAAAAGCCTTTAAATTTGTGTATTTCACAGATTTATTATTGCAAAATTAAGAAAAGCTTCGCATGATTAGCGAAAATAAATTTGGGTATTATTATCTGTATATGAAGACCGAACGTGGTATAGGCTTAATTGCACTGATTTTTTGTGTATTAATTATTGCAGTATTTCTCGCATTTAGCGTCTACTTAATTCGACTCGACAATGTTATTCGAGATAAGTTTGAAGGCAATCGCTGGGATATTCCTGCGAAAGTATTCGCTCGCCCGTTAGAAATTTATGCAACTGCGCCAATTGCCCAAATAGAGTTTGAACAAGAGCTCAAATTACTCGGTTATAAAAACAGTGATAGCTATACCAAGTCGGGAACCTATATTACCCAACCGAATACAATTTACGTACATACACGCGGCTTTGACTTTGGTGACAGTGTAGATCCAGAACAAGTCCTACAAGTGACCTTTGCTGGCGATACAGTTACAGATGTAAAAGCCACCAAACCAACCAATACAGGAATCGCACGTTTAGAACCGATGTTGATTGGTGGTATCTACCCGCAACACAATGAAGACCGCGTCCTCATCAAATTAAATAAAGTTCCAAAGCCTTTGATTGAAGCATTAATCGCAACAGAGGATAGAAACTTTTATCGTCATCATGGTATTTCATTCCGTGGTACAGCGCGTGCTTTACTTAGTAATGTGACTGGTGGTAAACGTCAGGGTGGTTCAACACTGACGCAACAGTTGGTTAAGAACTTTTTCTTAACTCCTGAAAAGACCTTAAAACGTAAAGTAAATGAAGCCCTGATGTCGCTGTTATTAGAGCTTCATTACAGCAAAGACGAGATTTTAGAAGCCTATTTAAATGAAGTGAATTTAGGTCAAAGTGGTAACTATTCTGTCAATGGTTATGGCTTGGCTTCACAATTCTATTTTGGTTTACCACTCAGTGAATTAAATATTTCACAACAAGCATTTTTGGTTGGTTTAGTTCAAGGGCCTACCCTATTTAACCCTTGGAAAAATCCTGAAGGCGCAAAAAAACGTCGCGATATTGTGCTGAACAATATGTTGGTGATGGGATACTTAGACCAAGCGCAATATGAAAAAGAAATTGCACGTCCGCTCAATGTGGTGCGTAAACCAACATTAGGTACAGCAAGCTTCCCAGACTTCTTAGATATTGTACGTCGTCAACTTAAAACCGAATACCAAGAATCAGATTTAACCAATCAAGGTTTAAGAATTTTTACGACACTTGATCCAATTGCACAAACTAGAGTGCAAAAGAGCTTTAGAGAAACGGTGAGCCGTTTAGCCAATGCAAACCCAGCAAGACTAAAAGACCTACAAGGCGCTGTTTTAGTTACCCGTCCTGAAAATGGCGAATTGATTGCCGCTGTTGGTTCAACCCAAGACTTTACTGGCTTTAATCGTACTGTAGATGCGAAACGTCAAGTGGGTTCTTTGCTAAAACCTGTGATTTATTTAAGTGCGTTGGAATCAGGTCGTTATAACTGGGCATCACCAATTGAAGATGCGCCAATTAGTTTACCTGTCAGTGGTAATCAAACCTGGACACCAAAGAACTATAGTGGAACAGGTCATGGCTATGTTCCGATGTCTCAAGCCTTAGCAAACTCATATAACTTGTCTGCTGTACGTTTAGGGAACGAATTTGGGATCTCTACATTTAGCAATAACTTGTCTAAATTTGGCGTAACTTCAAAGATTCCAAACTATCCGTCTATTTTCCTTGGTGCGGTTGATATGTCGCCAATGGAAGTGATGAGTATTTATGGTAACTTTGCAACAGGTGGATTTAAATATCCAACCAAAGCCATTCGTACTGTTGTAGATTCTAATGGTCGTTTATTGGAGCGTTTTGGTTTAAATGTACAACAGACTATAGACCCTTCTGCTGCCTTCTTATTGAACTTTGGCTTACAACAAGTCATGTCTGCCGGTACAGGTAAAGCTGCTTACAACACATTACCAGCTGATCTCAAACTTGCGGGCAAATCTGGTACAACCAACGATACCCGTGATTCTTGGTTTGCTGGATATTCAGGCAATAATTTAGCAGTGGTATGGTTAGGCTTAGACAACAATAAAATCACTGGGCTTACAGGTTCATCTGGTGCATTACCTGTCTGGATCAATGTCATGAAGCAATTACGCCAAAAACCAGTGAATTTACGTCAAACAGATGATATTTCATGGCAATGGATTGACTCTCGAACTGGGGAGCTTTCAGCACAAGGCTGTGAAGGCGCACTATATATTCCATTATTACGTCACACAGTTCCTAATCGTGCGACAGAGTGCGGAATGCCATATTATCAAGTTGATCCTCAATCCACGCCTGATACGCAACAAAACACTTCACAGCCGCATTCAAGTGATAGTATAGAAAACTATATTCGCGAAAGTGAAGACAGTTTAGATCAGGACTCAAGAGGTCATGTGATCTCAAGTGGTAGTTATAACAACTAATCTAAACATGTTGGATATACGGGTAAATTGGCTTTTAAATAGGAATTTGTGATGAAACGAAATGTAAGCACAATCGCTTATATTCTAAGTTTAAGTGGAATATTAACTTTGGCTGGGTGTCAAACAACACCCCAACAAAATTCTAAACCAAGCAAATCTGTTGAAAAGCCAAAATCTGAACAGCCTGACCATCGGGTTGCTACACCAGATGGGGTAAAAATTACCCCTTATGAACGCCCTGAAATTAAACGTGAAAAAGTTCCTGTCGTAATTGCACCACAATCCAAGCCTCAAACGCAAAAATTTGAGGATGGAGAAAATATCCCAGCCTTTAAACAGCTCATCCAACAAACTCAAACTGCATATCAAAAGGGCCAGTGGGATGAAGCTGAACGTTATGCAATCCATGCACAACGTATTGCACCACAATCAGCACAAGTGTTCTCTTATTTGGCTCAAATTGCCAATCAGAAGAAACAATATGCGAATGCTGAATCTCTAGCACGACGTGGTTTAAGTTATGCGCAAAGCCCATCCCAAAAGAAAACCTTTTGGAATGTTATTTTGCAGGCTGCTCAGCAATTAAAAAATCAACAGACCATCGCAGAAGCGCAAAAACAGTTACAACGCTTATAACTGTTTAAGCCAATATCTCTGCTCGATTAAAAATTTCGAATCCCAGCAATCCCGTATGCATAATGCTGTTGTGCAATCACTAAATCAGCTTGGCTTAATCCCCCCAATGCAAAGACGGGTAAATCACAGGTCTTGGCATATTCAGCAAATTTTTCCCATCCAAGTGCATTGGCTTCAGGATGGGTCTGGGTTGCAAATACTGGACTTAAAATCACAGCATCAAAACCCAATGTCTGTGCTCGCTGTAAAGATACCAGATCATGACATGCTGCTATACAACGTAGACCGATTGGTAACTGCTCGATGTGTAAATCCATCAATTGATGCTGTTTATAATGTACAGCAGCTATACTTTTTTGAAGATGTTCAGGCAACTGTTGCCATAGCTCTATATTGATGATCAAGCGAGATAAGGCATTTGCAGCTAACTGCGAAATTTGTGTTACAGCAACCTGATCTGCAGTCGTTCTAAAATAAAAAAATTGCGCGTTGTCATCTAGACTTTTTTCTATGCTCAATACTGAAAGATTGTCGGAGATTTTAATTTGATGCGCCCAGTACAAGCGTTGAATAATCGCTTGATTGGCTTTAGGGAAATTCAGCGCGAATAGTTGATCACGCCCATACCATGTCCAAGGTTTCTGAACATCATGTAAATATTGTTCAGGAACCGTGGCATGAAAAAGATGAAGAAACACTTCAACATCATCATAAACATGATGAATTACATCAAAAGCATGCCATTGCTGGATGCCAATTCCCACTTCCTCAAAGATCTCTCGACGACATGCTTCAACAGGCGTTTCCCCTGCTTCAATTTTGCCGCCAGGAAATTCATATTTATTGCCCTGATGCTGATCCGCATTGCGCCAACCGACCAACACTTTCCCACGATAAAGTAATAAAGCGATAGCCACATGAATACTGGGTTTAGACATAAAAATCGACACCTGAATTTTTAATGAATTGTAAGCAATTATAGAAATTTTATAAATGATAAAAATTATCGTTGACAGACCTATTCGATAATGATTATCATTTAAATCACTTAGACAGCACCCCACACGGAGTAACAATAATGAACGCACCTTTTAGCCTATTCACACGTAACACTGAAGCTCACCAATCTCTTCCGATGTTACATTCAAATAACTTATTTGCATTAGGGCGCGAAATTCGCATCATGCATGCTGGAGAAGAATATCGCTTACGTTTAACACGTAACAATCGTCTAATTTTGACCAAATAACTATAAAAACATTAAGTTAAAACAAAAAACGTGGGAACAAGCAGTATGAATCAGCGCATACTGCTTTTTAATTTTGTCAGCTGATTTTTAATGCTTATCTATAGATTTTTATACAACAAGCTATCTCTATAAAACGATCTAATGAAATGCTAAACACTCAATAAAAATAACCGATTCAATCGTACAGCTTTAACGTAAATAAACACAAACGCTCAAACCGCCATATTCGGAAGCAGCAAACTGAATCTGTCCATGATGCAGATCGATCACCTTTTTACAAATTGATAAACCTAAGCCTGAACCTTGTGTTTTGGTCCCCAACGCTCGGTAAAAACGTTCACCTAAACGATCTAAGATGTCTTGAGGAATACCCTCACCATCATTTTGAATTTCAAAGCTATTGCTATTGTTTAAAGGTCCAATCTGAATATAAATATTGCCCTGTACTGGCGTATAACGAATCGCATTATCTACAAGATTGCGAATACAAATAAAAAGTAATTCTTCATTTACATAGACCTGAACATCTTCGCTTTGAATATGAATCTGAAGCTGCTTTTCGTCTATAAAAGGATCTAAACTATTTAACACATGCTGAGTCATTTGCTCCAGACTTATCCAAGTCTTCGGTAATTCACTGGCATCCGCTGGATCTAATCGGGCCAAAAGCAAAAGATTTTCAAGGACTAGCGTTCCTCGATTCACATCATTTTGAATACTATTGAGTTGCTGATAAATCTCAGGGACCTCGGCATATTTGCGTTGTAATAACTGCAAACGCATTTGTATCGCAGAAAGTGGCGAACGTAATTCATGTGATGCATCTGCGGTAAAGCGTTGTTCAGCAATTAAAGCTTGATCCAGTCGCGCAAGCATTTGATTGAGCTGATTGACCATCGGCTCAAGTTCTTTAAATGCAGGCTGTTGCTGAATTAAGCTGAGATCATTGGCATTTTTCTCTGCAATTTCTGTCGAAAGCAGTTGAATAGATTTAAATTGTTTTTTAACTGAGAAATGTAAAATCAACCATTGCACCAACCAGAGACTCAATAAAACCAATAAATAGCTGATAAAACTTTGCAATAAGTCTTTAAAACGGACACTTAAGGGCTGTATAACATAGACGCTTAACTGAGAATCCTGATCAATCGCTCGGTAGCTACGTAACAACTTATTCTCTGCCCAAATAAATGCATACCCATTGTCTTCACCCTTCGCCAGAAGATTGTCATGCCCCTGTTGCAAATCAAATTCAGGTGATTGGGTCAGCATCACCTCACCATTCATCAATCGATATTGAATATCAAATTCATCACTTAACTCATCCAATTGAAAACCAGACGTCGCACTTAAATCTGAGATCAGAAGCATATCTGCAACTTCATCCATGATTTCATCTTGTACGTTCATATTGTGATAAATCGAAAGGCTCACCAGAAGTACCAGCGCAAAAATACCTGCCACAATTGAACTGAGCATTGAAGTCTTAATCAGCTTAGTTTGTAGTGATACTGCCTGGGTCATATTCATCCTATTGAAATCATTAAAAGTACTCGGTGAAATACTCAATCTTGCTCTTTATTCATACGATAGCCCAAGCCACGAATTGTTTTGATCAAATGTCCACCGATCTTCTTACGCAATTGATAGATATAAACTTCAATCGCATTACTTTCAATTTCATCTCCCCAAGCATAAAGTGATTCTTCCAATTGCTCACGTGTCACAATATGTTCAGGCTTTTGCATCAATTTAT
This sequence comes from Acinetobacter sp. RIT698, assembly GCF_009668065.1. Lineage (NCBI taxonomy): Bacteria > Pseudomonadati > Pseudomonadota > Gammaproteobacteria > Moraxellales > Moraxellaceae > Acinetobacter > Acinetobacter sp. RIT698. The sequence continues at coordinate 15,977 of NZ_WJYH01000047.1, read as the reverse complement.
ATAAAATTTGAAATTCTTTTGCGGTGAGATGAACAACTTGCTGATCCTGAAATACCGTTTTCGCTTGAGTATCTAATACTAAATTTTCATATTTTATTTCATGTAAATTTGTGACTTGGGTTTGTCTGAGTTGTGCCCGTACTCGAGCAGATAATTCTTCTAAACTAAAAGGCTTTACCAAATAATCATTTGCGCCGAGATCTAAACCTTGCACACGATCTTGAATACTATCTCTTGCGGTAAGAAAAATCACTGGAATTTCTGGAAATTGACGTTTTAACAGTTTAAGAATTTCATCGCCAGTGGCTTTGGGCAAACCACGATCTAATAAGATACAGTCATATTGATGCTGTTCAATGGCTAAAATTGCATGATCACCACGTTCGACCCAATCTATATTGTAGCCATCCATTTCCAACCAAGATTTAATACTTTCAGCTTGTGAACTATCATCTTCAGCGAGCAAAATTCGCATAGACCATCTCTCTTTTAGGCAGATAAAGCCTTGATCAAAATAAAATCTGCAGTTTGTTGCTGTTCATAGTTGTTGAACATGGGTAAAGACCACATGCATACACATGTAGTCTTAGCGAATATAACGAGAATCTGCTGTGGTTTATTGTTAACAAATAAAACAATTAAAAATTCACGGCATCCACATCAATTTCTACACGTTTCGTCGGTTTATAGTCGATATCGACCTCACCAAACAATGTCACTGTAGCATTTGCCGCGATCGGTTTACCTTGCCATAATTCATCATCAATATCGACAGTAATGCTACCTGTGCTATCACGGAATTGATATTTTTCATCACCGATTGCTTTGACCACGTTGCCACGAAGCTGCACTTTAGTATCATCTTTCAATGTTAAAGCTTGTTTTACTGTGGTTAAACTTGGTGTAAGCGCTGATTGATTTACCGCTGTGTTTGCAGTAGCAAAACTTGTTAAACCAATCAAGCTTGTGGTTAAAATTGTTTTCGCAATGACGTTCATTGTTGTGTCCTCATATCGGTTCATTGTTTCGATAGAAGCATTAAAACAAACCAACATGAGGTGAATCTTAGGATTTCTTCATTTGCTATTTTAAGTCAAAATTAATTTAAAGGCACAACTCTAAGGACTTCTTCCAGCGTTGTTACGCCTTCCAATACTTTACGTGCACCAGCAATTCTTAATGGTTCAATACCCTCTTTTTTTGCCTGCATTTTTAAATCATCTAAAGTCACGCCCGCACTAATTCGCTGCTTTGCTTCAAGGCTAATCGGCATAAACTCGTAAATCCCGACACGACCTTTATAACCTGTTTGACGGCATTCCTCACACCCAACTGCTTTATATACAAAATTAGGCATTTTGGTCTGATAGCCAAATGTCAAATGCTTCCACTCTTGTTCATTGATAAAGGTTTCTTGTTTGCAATGAGGGCAAAGCTTACGCACTAAACGCTGAGCCAATACTCCCAAAATCGTTGCAGCGGTTAAAAAAGGCTGCACGCCTAAATCATGCAAACGTGTCAGACTTGATGGTGCATCATTGGTATGCAGAGTTGAGAGCACTAAATGACCCGTTAATGCTGCCTGAATCGCCATGTTGGCAGTATCTTGGTCACGAATTTCCCCAACCATAATAATATCTGGATCTTGACGCATCAACGCACGGATACCATCAGCAAAACCAAGCTCAATCCCTTGATTGACCTGCATCTGGTTAAAACTTGGCTCCAACATCTCAATCGGATCTTCAATGGTACAGACATTCACTTGTTCGGTTGCCAATTGTTTTAACGAAGAATAAAGCGTGGTGGTTTTACCTGAACCTGTGGGGCCAGTCACCAAAATAATGCCATGACTATGTTGCGTTAAAGCATGCCACTGTGCCAATAAATGTTCATCAAAACCCAATTGTTGAAAACTTCGTACCAAAACTTCTGGGTCGAAAATACGCATCACTAACTTTTCACCAAAAGCAGTCGGCAATGTTGAAAGACGTAGCTCGGTTTCTTGTCCTTTCGGTGTCCGTGTTTTTAAACGCCCATCCTGAGGTTTACGTTTTTCTGCAACATTCATACGACCTAAAATTTTAATCCGTGAAATAACTGCGGTTAAGGTATTGGCTGGCATATTATAAATCGTATGCAGTACCCCATCGATACGAAAACGAATTTTGCCTTTTTCCTTACGCGGTTCTAAGTGAATATCACTCGCGCCTTGCTCAAAAGCAAACTGTAAAACCCAATCGACCAGTTTCACAATATGCTGATCATTGGCATCAGGATTCTGGGTATCACCCAATTGTAAAAGTGCTTCTACACCTTTATTTTCTTTATCATAGGCACTGGATTTTTGCGAATTGCTGACCGCTTTACTGACTTGATAATACTCAGTTAAATAGCGTTGTAATAACTCAGGATTTAATACTACTTTTTCAATTTTTTTTGGGCTTAAACTACGTTCTAAATTATGTACCCAATCCGTCATAAAAGGCTGTGCTGTACCAATCAGAATTTTATCGGCACTGACCTCAACTGCTAAAATTTTATTTCTTATTGCAAACTCTTGCGACATGACATTGGTCAGTGAAGTCACATCGGCCTTTAACGGATCAATCGTAAATGAATTAAGTTCGGCTTTTTCAGCTAACCATTCTGTCAGCGTGGTCAATGTCAGTCTTTTAACTGGATTTTTAGCATCGACGAGCTTAAAGCTGGCTATCCATTGCAAAGGATGCCACTTTAACTGATCGCGTTGTCGATGCGTGGTTTGTACCAATAGTTTTTCACGTTCTGTAATACGACCATCTTTTAATAATTGTTCTAAACACCAAGCTGTATCGATTTCAAAATTAAATTGCATTGTTATATCCCCGAAACTCAATCTACTATAACAAAATTAATTGTTGTATTTCTTGGATTTTCTAAATTCAACAATGTATTTAACGCATGGCTAAAAAATAAACTTTTGTTTTTCTAAAACTTTGCGATACATTGAAATCATTCTATTAATTCATGGTCTTATTTGGAGAGCGCTATGAATTTTATATCGCTATATCCATTTTCATTTGGCTCTTATACCGATTTCCTCACCATCATTGCGGCTGCATTGGGTTGTGGTCTACTTATCGGTCTTGAACGTGAACGAAGTCAGCAACGTGAAAATCAAAATAGTTTTGCGGGTTTAAGGTCATTTGCCATTTGCGCTTTACTTGGCGCTATTTGCTTTTTGTTTGGTCCCTATTTTGGCATTGCGGGTGCATTCATTACAGGGGGTATCGTCATTTATTCTTTAAAGAATCAAACTGATGATCCTGGTGTAACCACTGAAATTGCATTTATCCTCACTTATTTTATCGGTGGAATGTGCGTTTGGAATATTTCTTTTGCTGCAGGTTTATCGGTCATCCTCACCGCCTTGTTGATGACTAAACATTCTATGCATGGCATTGCTGGAAAATGGATTACAGAATCTGAATTTAAAGATGGAATTTTCTTACTGGCATTGTTATTAATTGCATTGCCACTGACACCAAACAAAGCTTTGTGGGGTGCTGTGCTTAACCCCTATGTTATTTTAAAATTACTCACCTTAATTTTGGCGGTGCAAGCACTTGCACATATTGCCAAACGATTATTGTCATCAAAAAATGCCATGCTGTTGTCTTCGCTTGCTTCTGGTTTTGTTTCCAGTACCGCAACCATTGCCAGCTTAGGATTAGAAGTCCGAAATGGACGTGCAGATGCCAAAGCCAATGCAGGGGCAGCATTAATGTCTTGCGTGGCAACCCTACTACAACTCATGATTATTGTAATTGGTGTCAGTATTACATGGTTCAAACTCATTGTACTGCCCAGTCTAATCGCTATTTCGATCCTGACTATTTTTGCCTTATGGTTTATGCGTCATACACAACCGATTGAAAATAATCAGCTTACAGATAGCCGTATGTTTAGTCTAAAAGAAGCAGCCATTATTGCAGTGTCTTTGACCTTGATTCAGGCGGGTGTATATGGGTTAAATCTTTTATTGGGCGATGCGGGTTTAATTGCAGGTACGCTTTTGGCCTCATTATTTGAAATTCATGGTGCTTTGGCCACGATTGTCATTCAGGGAGAACCGAGTAATCACATCTTATCTCTCGCCTTTGTTTTAGGTTTAGCAGCACATGCCATTGCGAAATCGATCAATGCATTTTTAAGTGGTGGCAGCCGCTATGCCTTGATCTTTGCTCCAATTCAAATTTTGCATATGACGATGTTTATCATCGTTTTTGTTTGGATTCTTCAATATTAGAAGCACTTTTTTGCAAGGATGAAAAAGTCAATCATTCCCTTCTGAATCAACGTATTTAAGATCAATTTCTCATCAACAAATACAAACTTCGCTGATCTTTATTTAGACCAGCGTCTGAATCATTCCAATCCATCAAAATATTTTACTCATCTTATTTTGTAGATAGAAAAACAACAAAGTTAAAAATCACAGCCTATTTAACAAAATCTACAACCGTCTATTTCACAACAGCCTAACGATATTTTCCAAATACTTTCCAGAGATTGTTATCCGCTAAAGGATCAGCATAGCTATCATTACGTGGCTTGCGCGGCTTATCACGGGCATCCACCAATTCAAAATCTTTTTCAGTGCTCAGCACTAAACCATTTACATAAAATCGAGTTCTCGTATATTCACTTTGTCCAAACTGAAAAATATAGGTTCTTAAATCAATGAATTCACGATGCGCAACCAAGGCTGCGGTATCATCACTGTTTAACCACTGCGACATATTTTTAATTTGGCTGGGTTCAAATTGCCCACATTTTTCAACCAGTGAAGCAATCCCACGAAAAGTTTTTGATTCTTTGGCACGGGTTTTATTAATTCGAATCCGATCTACATGAAAAAAGAACAAAGGTAAATTTAAATGGCTGGGTAATTGAGCCACATCTAAAGCCTCATCCTGCATAAAAGGTTGATACAAGGTTTGTGCCCTTTCAAGCAACCCAAGCCACTGTTTATAGTAAGCCTCTACTGCGGATTGGGTTCCATAATAAATTGGCAAACCTTCAACATTGCTCAAGTCTACAGGCGGCCAAATATTTTGGCGTAATAATGCAATATCACTTTTCAAGCTTTGCATGGCAATCGCATCTTGCATTATCTACTCCTTGAGTATTTATTAAGCTTAGGCTATTTGAGTATGCTATAGTTATATCAATGAAACAAGTCTATGAAAAGGAATGATAATGTCCGAAAATAATGATTTTTTTGAAGAAACTGAAGAAGTTGAATCTGACGAATACTTTTATGAGCGTGCTGATGAATTTATTGCTCTCGCCAATCAATTTGCAGATCAAAATCAACAAGTTTCACACCTAACAGCACATCCTGGAAAGATCAGTGCTTCATTTATGTATGCCAATGCCCGTTATAGTATTTGGCATGCAGCTTGTGCCTACAATCAAGCATCAGATTTTAAAGCGGATCGCCAAGTCATCTTAGACTATTATGTGGAACAATTTAAACTTATGCTTGAAGATCATCTCGATGAATATCAAGAAAATTTTGACAGCTATTTTGCAAATTCAGATACAGAAGAAGTAAAGCGTTTCGTTTAACTCTTGGATTGCCTATAATAGCCCACCAATGAAATACGCTATGTGGAAAAGTCATGTCTCAAAAAATCGATGCTACTGATGTCACCGAAGAAGAAGCTTTAAATGCTGTTTTTTTTGAGCGTGCGGATGAGTTTATCAAACAAGCCAATGAGTTTTGCCGCCCAGCGAAAGGACAGCAACCTAAGCCAGAAGAACTTCGTGGACAAGTCAGCTCAGCAATGCTCTTCGCTACTGCACGTTTTAATACCTGGGTTGCTGCAAACACTTTTAAAGATGGTGATGAAATGCGTGACGCCAAAGAACAAGTCATGTCTTATATATTGCAACAATTCCAAATGATGCTTGAAGACAATTATGATGAGTATTGTGAGCAGTTTGAAAATTATCTCCGTTTCCGTAAAAACGAAGATTTTCATACCCACAAACATGATCAAGATGGCCATGATCATCAACACTGATTGAGATAAATCATCTTAGATTGATCTAAGCATTGATAAAATAGCCTCTTCAATGAGGTTATTTTTTTATAACAATCTTTCGGCAGTCATCCCTAAAACAATAAAATCAACTGATCCTCCCAATGACCTTATCCCATAAATTTACCAAGTGACAATATTCACCTTTTATAAAATTCATGTATTGTATTTTGATAATAAATAACAATTTGGACGTTATATGCAAGATTTGAATTTTCCAATCATTGACCCACATATTCACCAGTGGGATCCCTACAACACCCCTCATGCAGCAGCATTTGCGGTAAAGCTTTTGGGCAAGCGCCCATTCCTACTCGATAAAATGGTGCGTTTAGTCAAAACCAAAGATTTGATTGAAACGGTTGGACTGACGGAACACATTACCCGCCCCTATTTACCACAAGACTATAAACATGATCTTGGCTCATATACGGTCGAACAAGTGGTGCATATTGAAGCCAGTTGGGCAAAAAATAAAGGCAAAGGTGTCGTAGGTGAAACAGAATTTATTGAATCCTTACCCTTTAATGAAAACACCGTAAAGCTCGGTGGCATCGTGGCTACCGCAGACCCTTGTGATCCTAATTTCAAAAAAATTTTAAAGTTACACCAAAAAGCATCTAAACGTTTGCGCGGTATACGCCGCATGGCGGCCTTTCATGAAGATAAAGGCGTGCATAATTGGACGGATCTCCCCCATCTGTATACCGAGAAAAAGTTCTTAAAAGGCTTTGAACAACTCGCGCAACATAACCTGAGTTTTGATGCTTGGGTGTATTCTCATCAAATTCCCGATGTAATTGAGCTGGCAAAAAAGTTCCCCGAAACCTCAATTGTTTTAGATCACTTTGGTACACCAGCAGGCCTGTTTGGTAAAATTGGACAAAATACAGGCTTATCAAAAACAGCACGTGAAAATATTTTTTATCAATGGCAAGATGCTATTGCTGAATTATCCGCTTATCCAAATGTATATACCAAAATGTCTGGTCTATTTATGCCAGTGCTTGGTCATCAATTTTATAAGAAAAAACAACTGGCCTCTAAACAACAAATCATTGATCTTGTTGCACCACTGATACTGCATGCTTTAGAAAGTTTTGGCACCTATCGGGTGATGTTTGCCTCTAATTTTCCAATGGATCGGGTCAATACCAGTCTGGTGAATATCATTGATGCGTTTAGTGATATTGTGATGCAATATGATGAAAATGCACTGAAAAATATCTTCCACCATAATGCCAAACAATTCTATCGTTTGTAATTTTACAAGATAAAAGAGGTGTTTATTTAAACACCTCTTCAAACTTATTTACTGATACACATAATTTTTTAAGTATAGCAGTTTAATTAAACTGCGAAAGAAAGGCTTGAATTGCATGTCGTGCAATTTCAGCATCTTCAAATGATTTCACTCCTGAAATACCCACTGCACCAACCAACTGACCATGATACAAAATAGGCTCACCACCTTCCAACATCCCGGAACCACTCTGCATGGTTAAAAATCCCATTTGACCATTTTTGATAAGGGTCTCATATGATCCTGACGGTCTACGACTTAATGCAGAACATCTGGCTTTGTCCAAACAGAATTTCGATGTCAATGCAGAAGCGCCGTCCATACGCTTCATTGCCAATAAATTGCCCGTTTCATCAACGATGGCAATACTGACATTAAAAGCATGATCAATTGCATATTGATGTGCTTTATTCAATAAAAACTCTGCATCAGATAAGGTTAAATAGTGTTTGGTTTGCATATTTTCTTCCTGAATTATAATGTCTAAAATCACAAAAAAGCCTGTAGTCCTTAGACTACAGGCTTTTATTCTAAATCAAACTTGATTCAAAAAGACTGTCCATTCTGCTCATTTATTCAAGCAATCGAAGTGGTCTTAAATCCCCTTAAGCTTGCATTTCAGCAAAGACTTGTTTGGCCATATCAATGGTAAACTGAATATCTTCATCACTGTGTGCAGCTGAAATAAAGCCTGCCTCAAATGCAGATGGAGCAAGGTTTACACCACGATTTAACATCCCATGGAAGAATTTACGGAATGCTTCAATATCGCATTTTAAAATATGGTCAAAACTGCTAATTTCGGTTTGATCAGTAAAGTAAAGGCCGAACAAACCACCAGCTTGTTGAGTAAAGAATGGGATTCCAGCTTCATCTGCAGCCGCTTGTAGACCTTGTAATAATTGATCTAATTTTGCAGACAAATCGGTGTAGAAGTTAGGTTGGCGAAGGGTTTCAAACATTTTGATCCCTGCTCGCATAGCCAAAGGATTACCCGACAAGGTTCCTGCTTGGTAAACCCCGCCTAAAGGCGCGATACATTCCATGATTTCACGTTTTCCACCAAATGCACCGACTGGTAATCCAGCACCAATGATTTTACCCAAAGTCGTTAAATCAGGTTTTACATTATAATATGCTTGCGCACCACCGAGTGCTACACGGAAACCGGTCATCACTTCATCAATAATAAATACTGATTTGTATTGATCACATTGCTCACGAATCGTTTCTAAGAAACCTTTGATTGGTTTAACCAGATTCATATTTCCAGCGACAGGTTCAACAATCACCCCTGCAATCTCTTGACCATATTTCGCAAAACAAGCTTTAACAGCCTCAATATCATTATATGGCAAGGTCACTGTATGCTTGGCAAAATCAGCAGGTACACCCTTTGATGTTGGCTCACCCATGGTCAACATGCCTGAACCCGCTTTAACCAATAAAGAATCTGAATGTCCATGATAGCAACCTTCAAATTTCACAATCATGTCACGACCTGTATAACCACGCGCCAAACGAATAGCCGTCATGGTTGCTTCAGTACCTGAGTTGGTCATACGAACCAATTCAATTGATGGCATGATTTCACAGATCAAATCAGCCAGCGTGGTTTCATGTACTGTCGGTGCACCAAAGCTTAAACCATCAACTGCTGCTTCTTGTACTGCTTGGATAATATCGGGATGTGCATGACCTAAAATCATCGGCCCCCAAGAACCCACATAGTCCACATAGCGCTTGCCATCGACATCGTATAAATAAGCACCTTTGGCTTTTTCGATAAATACTGGCGTACCACCCACCCCATTAAACGCTCGTACTGGAGAATTCACTCCACCTGGAATATGTTTACTGGCTTGTTTAAACAATTGCTCTTGTTTTGGAGATAGGCTCATAAATCGACTCAATCCTGTAGAATACTAAAATTTCAAAATGATATAAAAAATCACGATACAAATTAAGATTTTGCAGTTTCTGCAAATAACTGTGCCCAAGCTGCGACACGGGCAGGAATATTTTCAACTGATAAAGCTAATATATCACTAATCACAGCGCAAAGGTCAGCACCAGCCTCAATCACAGCTTGAGAATTTTCAACTGTTAAACCGCCTATAGCACAAATAGGTAAATCAAACTTTTCAGATGCCTGCTGTAATGTCGCTAGGCCAATATTACCTGCTTCAGGTTTGGTCGATGTTGCATAAATTGCGCCAAAGGCCACATAGCTTGCCCCTTCAGCGATTGCTTTTTCAGCCAACTCAATTGAGTTTAAGCAAGTCCGCCCAATGATGACACCTTGTGGTAAACGTTGCACTGCATCTGAAATTTCACCATCAGATTGCCCAAGATGAACACCTAAACTAAATTGTTCAGCTAAATCTAAATCATCATTAATCAAAAATGGTGTCTGATACTTTTCACACAGTTGCTTGATCTGCTTCACTTCATTGGCTTGGTCAGATTGAGCTACTTTTTTACGGCGATACTGAAGAATAGCGACTTGCTTAGTGCTTAAAGCAGCTTCGAGTTTTTCTAATAATAATTGGATTGGATCGTCGTTGGTAATCAGGTAAAGACCGCGCATTCAATATTCTCAAACAATCAAATAAATGGATTATAAGCAAGTTTTCTCAGCGAAGACGTGACAAAAACAAAAAAGCTTAGAAATCTCTAAGCTTTTTTGTTTAATTTATTACCATACTGACAAGATTAGCTCTCAATTTTATCTAGACTACGGTCTTTTAAACTTAAATTTCCACGTACAATATCGGAAAGCATACGCCAGTCCGAAATAAAACTATAAAGTGGTTGCTTAAAACTTGCTGGCTTATTTTTCTCAAATACAAAATGCCCCACCCAAGCACAAGCATAGCCTGAAAGCAGTCCATAGACCACGTATTTTGCTTTACGTTGACGAATTGCTTTGCTAAAAAAATAAATCCCGACACTACTTCCAGCTGCATGCAAACGGCGACTCATCATGCTACGGTGTTCAGTTAAATAAAAACGATAAAATTCTGAATAGTTTTTAATTGGTAATTCAAACTTCGGGTTTTGCTCTAATTCCGATTTAGGCTCAACATACGCGTTCATGATCAATCATCCTGTTTTATTTTTAATCAGCTTGGTTTATTTTATGCTGCAATAACAGCCAAATTCAATATCAAGTCTGTTGACAATTCATCTATATTTGCGACTTCAAGTATTGCCCAGACCATACAAGTCACGAAATAGGAAATTTTGTCATTCTAAATATTTAATTAGTAACGATATTGCGGTAAAAAATACTCAAATGGCATGCTATACAAGTCTTCTGATGACACATTTTAAGTTACAATGCCAGATTAGACATTCAAGAATGTTTAATTATCTAATAACCATGATTAACACTTAGGACCCTCACATGCTTGAAGTTGAATTAAAGTTTCAAATTCCGGAAGCCCGCCGCAATGCACTCCTCAAAGCATTAGATCCTAAAAAATCCCAAATTATTCAATTACAAGCAAAATACTACGACACACCTGATCGTCAGATGTCCCAACACGGCGCTGCACTACGTCAACGCTTAGAAGGAACGCGTTGGGTACAAACATTAAAAGCCGCCACCAAAAGCCATTTACAACGCTTTGAAGACAATATTGATTTAGGTGAGCTTGCTGAAGCCCCACATTTAGATCTTGATATTTACCAGAATAAACCCGAAGCACTTGCTGTGTTAAAAAATGCATTGAGGGATAAATTTGACGAACTTCAATTACAATTTGAAACTGACATCCAACGTACCATCCGTGTGATTCAGTTTGAAGATGCTGAAATTGAAATCAGCCTCGATATTGGTGAAGTCAGAACTGAAACCTCCAAACAAGAAATTCATGAAGTAGAATTTGAGTTAAAAAGTGGCTCAATTCAATCACTTTTAGCCTTTAGTTTTGAATGGGTTAAAAAGTATCACTTATGGCTCGATGTACGTAGCAAAGCTGAGTTTGGACACTTATTGACTGTGGATCAAAAAGTCAGTCCAGCACAGCTCAGCAAAGAAACCATTTTAAATAAAAAAGACACTGCAGATAAAAATTTACGTGTGCTTATTGCCAGTCAATTACAACATTTATTGCCAAATATTGCCGCGATTTCTGCACAGGTTGCCCAGCCTGAACATATTATTCAAGCACAGACTGCCCTACACCATTTACATTTAAGTCTTTCTCTGTTTAAAGATTGGACAGATACCAAAACGGATAAATGGTCACATCAACTTTCAGCGTTTGAGAGTCACTTTAAAAACTTACAGCATTTTGAACATATGCAACGCACATTAGGCGCTTTACTGCAAAATCCGAAAACAGCACAAAGTTTAGATCGGGATATTTTGTATGCCAATGAAAAACTCATCAATTTGGTCAAGTCGACTCAAAATGTGCAGCACTATTTAGAATTACTCATGTTCAGTTTAGGACAGTCTACGAAAGCGCCAACCCATGACTTAAAATGGTTTGCGCAAAATACATTGCAAAATCAGTATCGACAGTTACAAGAAAGTTTAAATGAAGCCGATCTATCTGACCTTGAAAGTTTAGAAGCGCTGGCTCAGCATTTAAATGAATTAAAATTTAGCTTTCCGATCCTAACCAATATCTATGATGTTAAAAACTTGCAGAAATATGCGAAATCTTTAAATGATGCTCAACAAGCATGTGAGCAATATCAAGTGCTTGCTTCATCATCATCTTACCTACAACAAACTGACTTAGAAGCCAGTGATTGGTTTGCCTTAGGCTGGCTTACCGCAAAACAAGAAGCTTATGCAGAAAAACTGCTTGAAGCGACGGAACAGTTCTTGGTTAGCCGTAAGTTTTTAAAATAAATCAGCAGCGAGAAGAGATGGTTTTATTGAATAAAATCATCTCTTTAAATACTGCATAAAATTGAATATTTGTAGTCGCGTGAGTATTCACGTTGCGAATTTGTAATCATTCATTAAAAACTCAAAAAAAACAATTTATCGGATTAAAATCGAGAGAATAAGTAATAAGAATGGAACGATAAGCATGTTTGAAATTGAATTGAAATTCCAAATACCTGAAGAAAAGCAAGAAATGCTTATTAAAGCGTTTCAAAGAAAAGATACCAATATTCAGCACTTACAAGCCAAATACTATGATACGGCACAATTTATTTTGTCTGAACATTCCATTTCGCTTCGTCAACGCCTTGAAGATGATCAAGAAAAGCAGCAATGGGTACAAACCCTCAAACTTCCAACAGAACAAAGGCTTAAACGTGCTGAATTTGAGGAAAATATCGAAAGCGCGGAAACAGAATTAGATCTAAAAAATTATCTCAGCAATAAGCATATTGCTAAAAATATTAAACACTTATTAGAGCAACATAAAGATGGATTAGAAGTTCAGTTTCAAACAGACATCGAAAGAAAGCTCAGCTTATTTAAATTTCAAAATAGTGAAATTGAAGTCAGTTATGATCATGGTCATATCATCGCCCATCAACAGCGTCTCGCATTACGTGAATTAGAATTTGAACTGAAACAAGGCACTGTTCAAGATCTCATTTCTTTTATCTTACCTCGGATGAAACGCTATAACTTATGGCTTGATACCCGTAGCAAAGCACAGCAAGGTTTTCAGCTTGCACAAAACTCTCCAGACAATCCCGTACAGTTGCAAACGCCACTTGTTCTTGATTCAAAGGATCACCCTGAGAATGCATTAAAAAAGATCGTGAATAATTGCTTATCGCATCTACTCCCCAACACTACAGCAATTGCATCTGGAAACTTTAATTCCAAACATATTCATCAGGCACGTGTGGCAATTCGTCGCTTAAGAAGTGCTTTAAAAACCTTTTCAAATTGGTCTTTGCATATCGATCCCACTTGGCAAACACAGTTAACCGAACTATTTAGACAACTCGGTTCGGCTCGTGATTTAGATATGATTCGAGAGGAGTTATTACCTCAGCTTGAGGCTGCTGGTGCACCTAAGTTTAAACTTGCAGAACCACAAGATGTCGATTCGCAAAAATTAACCAAACTGTTTAGATCTTTTAATTTTAATTATTTGGTCCTATCCCTAATTCAATTTATTGCCCAAGAATCAAGTGAAAAATCTCAAATAGCTGTACATAAAGCAGCATTTAAAAAAGTTAGACAATTACATCGCAAAATTCAAACTGACGCAGAAAACTATTTAAATTTAGACATCGAAGCACGGCACCGTACTCGTAAAAACTTAAAGCGTTTGCGTTATAGTATTGAGTTTGTTGCATCATTATCGGATAAAAGCCAAGTCAAAAAATATTTAAAAGCTATAAAGCCTGCTCAAGAAAGTTTAGGTCTCTACAATGACCTGATTGTTGCTGAAGATGTGTTAAAAAAATTGGTCAAAACAGAACCCCAAGTCTGGTTTGCTTTGGGCTGGATTGCCGCAGAACAGCAACGGCTTTTGCTGAAATCACAACAAGATTTGCTGCAGTTTGCCAAGACAGCCGTTTTAGAGTAATTGTAGCTACTATCCTGCTCTTTAAACCGAGATGCTCCGATCACAGCGGACAAAAGCGCATAAGTTTTTAAGCAGGATATGGAATCACGTTTTCAATAACTGAACGACTCAATGCCCTGTATCAGGATCGCCTCTTCTGCACAGCTAAATTTAATATTAAATTGCCCAAAACGCATCCCATAAATACGCGCATCATCATGCTGATAAGCTGGTCGAGGATCTAAAGCCAGTACAGACTCAAGTTCAGCGATATATTTTGGGTCCATGTCAGCTGTTTGAAGAAATTTACTTTTTAATTGCTGAGCATGCTCAGACCAAATAACCTGTTTACGAACAGGCTCATGCTGGGCATAACCACTTTGCGCCGCATCCACAGCATCAGAATAATGAATATAAGGTTTAATATCGATAATCGGCGTACCATCTAAAAGGTCACTGCCTGTCACATATACACGAACTGCATTCCCCTCTTTTTTGACAGCTTTAAGTTGTACTACAGATAAACCGATCGGTGCTGGGCGATACATACTGCGTGTTGCAAATACACCGATTTTTTTATTTCCACCTAAACGTGGTGGCCTCACTTGAGGTCGGAACTTATCTTTATCTTGTTGATTTTTATTGTCATGAAACTGCCAGACCAACCATAAATGACTAAATTCTTCGATTCCCTCGAATGCTTCCAAGACATTGTAGGGTGCATACATTTCGATAAAAGACTCCACCTGAACCAGATTTGGTTGTCGAGGAATACCAAATTTTTCAACATAAGGAGAACGCATAATCCCAATAATCGGGAGACTTAACTCAGTCATAATCATTTTTTCTGATAAGTTCAATTAAATATATTCAGTTTATCGAGAATGATTTTAGATTAGAATAGCAGGCTGTTCTAATTTGATAATTTATTGAGACCTTTAATGGCTGCTTTCAACGTCGAAAAGATTACTCACGTACACCACTGGAATGACACTCTATTCAGTTTTAAGACCACACGTGATACCGCATTACGTTTTAAAAATGGTCAATTTGTGATGATTGGTCTTGAAGTCAATGGTAAGCCTTTAATGCGAGCATATTCTATTGCAAGCGCTAACTACGAAGAAGAATTAGAGTTTTTCTCAATTAAAGTGCCTGATGGTCCTTTAACTTCTATTTTGCAAAAAGTAAAAGTTGGTGATGAAATTCTAATTTCTAAAAAACCTACAGGTACTTTAGTGCTTGATGATTTGAATCCGGGTAAAAACTTATACCTTCTTTCATCGGGTACGGGGCTAGCACCATTCTTATCAACGATTCGTGATCCAGAAACCTATGAGCGTTTTGAGAAAGTCATCGTGGTACATGGTACACGCTTTATTTCTGAATTGGCTTACCAAGACCTGATTCTCAATGAACTTCCAAACAATGAGTTTTTTGAAGAGCTGGGTATTAAAGACAAATTGGTTTACTACCCAACTGTAACCCGTGAAGATTTCCATACCCAAGGTCGTGTAACTACTGCGATTGAATCTGGTGCATTATTTGAAAAAATTGGCTTACCACGTTTTAATCCTGAAACTGACCGCGCAATGCTTTGTGGTAGCCCAGCATTCCTTGACGATGTTGTCGAGCTTCTTGACCAACACGGCCTGAAAGAATCCCCTAAAATGGGTGTTTTAGGCGACTACGTGATTGAACGCGCTTTTGTTGAAAAATAATTTATTTTTCAAGCAGCGTTAAATTGAAAACCGAGGTTGAATACCTCGGTTTTTTTACGTTTAATGAATATAAATTAGTACAGGTTGGTAAGCCTCCATTGAACCTCACTTAAATTCAAGCAGGATTCCATTTATACAGCAATAATTCCTCAATATCTTTCATTTCATGAGGCAGTAATCTTGAAAATACATCTGTTAAATAGGCATACCCAGACCATTAAGATTAGCCAACTGGATTAAAGTCATAATATTTGCGGCTCTCTGCCCATTTCTAAATGAGCCTCCAAACAGTCAATTCTTACGCCCCAAAGCCCACGGATTTATTTGATATTCAATCCAAATATTGTCAATAGTTGAT
>NZ_WJYH01000046.1:0-33056 GCF_009668065.1 Acinetobacter sp. RIT698 | reverse complement strand
AAATAGCAGTGGTATGACTGAAAAGGTATAAACATATACCACATTATACATGGAAAATTACATTAATAATTCTGATAATGGGTAATACTGATGTATTCCCTTAATTATATCGTTTTGAATTTATTTATATTTTAAGGAAGTGCAAAAGTTTTTGTCTGGAGGATAAGACAAAGAACACCTAGAACTTACACAACAAGAATTTCAAAGATTCAGGAAAGGATTTCCCATGTTAAAGCTAAATCTGCTTTATAGAACTCAACGAGTTGCACTTTATACGCTGTTTGGATGTCTGAGTATAGATGCTGCTTATGCCGAGTTTTTAGAAGAGAGTAACACCAGTATTTATTTACGCAATTTCTATAATGAACGTGACTACGAAGATACCAAACATGACCTCGGCAGTTGGTCGCAGGCGGCATCTGGGCGCTTTGAATCGGGTTATAGCGACACTGCGCTACAAGTCGGTTTGGATTTTGGTTTTCAATATGCCCTACGTTTAAATGATCGTTATGATGAACGTTTAGATACCGTTTTTAAATATGACAAAAGTGAAGCCCAACAAGCACGGGATTATTTAAAATTAGGTGCCACCTTAAAACTTAAATATCAAAATACAGAGCTTAAAGTGGGGGAGCTTTTTCCAAAAACACCGGTTTTATTTATTGATGATTCTCGACAATTGGTGACGACCTATGCTGGGGTAATGCTAGAAAGCCAAGACATTCAAAATTTAAAACTGTCCGCAGGCCGTTTTACCCATGTTAATGCTCGAGATGATGATGAATATAGAAAATTCACTTTGGGCAACTCCACAGATCCCAACAAAAGAAGTGATGGTTTAAATTTTATCGGATTAGACTATAAGCTCACCCCAAACTTCACTGGTTCATACTGGTTTGGTCAGTTGGAAGATATTTATCAACAACACTATTTCAATGCGGTTTATACAGAAAAAGTCAATGAGACCAAGCTAAAAGTAGATGCGCGCTATTTTAATTATAAAGAGGATGGCGATGCTTATTTTGGAAACATCGATGTGCAGTCTGTAGGATTACAAGCGAGTGCACAACATGGGCCAAATACCTTTTTAGCGGGTGTGCAAAAACATTTCGGTGAGGACAATATTCCACTTTTAAATGGTTATGTCCCGCAAGGATATTTACAAACTTGGTCTGCAATTGCATTTTATAAAGCGAAAGAGTTTACTTGGCATGCCTTATATAGTTATGACTTTAAAGATCATGGCGTACCGGGCTTGAAACTGACCTTGCGTTATTTAA
Source organism: Acinetobacter sp. RIT698 (assembly GCF_009668065.1). NCBI lineage: Bacteria > Pseudomonadati > Pseudomonadota > Gammaproteobacteria > Moraxellales > Moraxellaceae > Acinetobacter > Acinetobacter sp. RIT698. Next base: position 31,776 of record NZ_WJYH01000046.1, on the reverse strand, counting down.
ATGGTAGTGACATTTATCGGGCTGGCTTTAAGGATAATAAAGAAACCGAGAAAAATTTGATTGTAAACTATACTGTTCCAGAAGGATGGTTAAAAGGTCTTGGAGTGGAATGGCGCTATATTGATGCTGATATTAAATATGGTGTTGGAAACCTTCCAGGTAGAGATTTTGTGGAAAATCGTTTTATCACAACCTATACCTTTAAATTCTAATTTTTGCTTAATCCGATAAATCGAGTGATGCCCCCTATTAAAAATATGAGGCATCATCTTTAGCAGTCAGGACATTTAAGCGTCCAAATAAATAAGGATAAGCATAGTTAAATGCTTATCCTTTCTTCGCTAGTCAGATCATCAATAGGTATATGCCTAATAGGCAAAACTAAGCATTAATCTAAACAACCCCGCAATTAGAGCCAATGCTGCAAAACCGAAACACCACAACAAAATAAACCATGTTGCAGGGTTGAGTTGTTTGATGTATTTATTCATCTAAAACTCCTTGATCAATGGTAGCCTTCATCACCAATACGGACTTTGTCTCGGAAAACCCAGTAAGACAAAAAGGTATAAGCGATAATAATTGGGATCAGAATTGCCGCACCGACCAAAGTAAATTTAAGACTTGATTCTGGTGCAGCGGCTTGCCAAATTGAAACTGAAGGTGGAATGATATTGGGCCATAAACTAATTACAAATCCAGTAAATGCCAGAAAAACCAATGCCAGCGTATAAACAAAAGGTTTAATCTCATGTCGTTGCTTACAAGCATGTAAAATTAAACCAGAAAAGAGTACAACTAAAATAGGCACAGGGCTGAAATATATAAGGTTTGGTAATGCAAACCAGCGCTGGGCAATTTCAGGATGTGTGATCGGGGTATAGATACTGACGGCAGCAAAAATAATCATTAACGTAATTAACAGCTTTGGCATCAGCGTATACATGATGTCTTGTAAACGCGCTTCCGTTTTTAAAATCAACCAGCCACAACCTAAAGTGGCATACATGACAACAACACCTAAACCAGTGAAAAGTGAAAAAGGGGTAAACCAATCCCATACACCGCCACTATAAATACCCGCAGTGGTTTGAATACCTTGGATATATGCACCAAGGATAACCCCTTGGAAAAAGCTAGATAAGATCGATCCCCAAATAAAGGCTTGATCCCATAAGTATTTGGTTCGAGTTGCTTTAAAGCGGAACTCGAAGGCAACACCACGGAAAATCAATGCGACCACCATAAATATAATGGGAAGGTATAAAGCAGAGAGTACCGTAGAATAGACCAGCGGAAAGGCTGCAAATAATCCCGCGCCGCCAAGCACCATCCATGTTTCGTTACCATCCCAGACAGGGGCGACCGTATTCATCATGACATCACGTTCTTGTCGGTCTGTAATAAATGGAAAGAGAATTCCAATGCCTAAATCAAAGCCATCCATCACTACATAAATCAGTACACCTAAACCGATAATGCCGACCCATATTAAAGCGAGATCAATCATGATGTTTCTCCTTATTTTGATCTAGCGGCGCTTGTTGTCCATCGATTGGATCATCCACAGCACTGAGGGGGCGTAATGGGGTTTTAAAATGCCCTAAACCTGTTATTTCAGTATCTAAATGAGTTAAAAACTCAGGTCCAGATTTCATGAGTCTGAACATATAATAAATCCCTGCACCAAATACAACGGTATACACCAGTACAAAAATGATCAGACTGAGTCCCACTTGGTCTGCTGTTACGGTATGCGATAACGCATCTTTGGTACGTAATACGCCATAAACCACCCAAGGCTGTCTTCCTACTTCTGTTGTAACCCAACCTGCGAGTAAAGCGATATAACCCGTTGGGCCCATCACAATGGCAAATTTATGAAACCATGTAGACTCATAGAGTCGATTCTTTTTGCGTAGCCATAAGGCTGTTAAAGACAGCAGCACCATTAACATGCCAAGACCCACCATGACACGGAAGCTCCAGAAAACGATGGCTACATTTGGACGATCTTCAGCTGCAAAGTCCTTTAATCCAGTGACTTCGCCATCTAAGGAGTGGGTTAGAATCAAACTGCCTAAATAGGGAATACCGAATTCAGTTGTATTTTTTTCTTGTTGCATGTTTGGTGTCGCAAACAGCAGAAGTGGCATCGCATGGTCACGGTTGGTCTCCCAGTGTCCTTCAATTGCTGCCAATTTCGCTGGTTGGTGTTTTAAGGTATTTAAACCATGGTTGTCGCCAATAACTACCTGTAAACAAGAAGTTACCAGTACCATCCATAAACCCATAGAGAATGATTTTTTAATTAATTCATCACGACGACCTTTAAGCAGATGCCAGCCAGCTGTGCCCACAACCAATAATGAAGACACTAAAAATGCAGCTGTTGCCATATGTGCAAAGCGATAGGGGAACGATGGGTTAAATACAATTGCCCACCAGTCCGTCGGAACAATGATGCCATTTTCTATTGCAAAGCCTTGTGGTGTTTGCATCCAACTGTTAGAGGATAAAATCCAGAACATGGAAATACAGGTTCCAATGGCGACCATAAGTGTGGCAAAAAAATGGGCTTTTGCGGTGACTCGGCCCCAACCAAAAAGCATGATTCCTAAGAAGCCTGCTTCTAAGAAAAATGCGCTTAAAACCTCATAGGTGAGTAATGGTCCCGTCACACTCCCTGAGATACGCGAGAACTCACTCCAGTTGGTACCAAACTGGTAGGCCATGACAATGCCTGAAACAACACCCATAGCAAATGCAACAGCAAAAATCTTAATCCAGTATTTGAATAGGTCTTTGTAAACAGGGTTTTGTGTCCGCAACCACTTCCATTCCAGCAGTGCAAGGAAACAGGCTAAACCAATAGAGGTTGCAGGGAAAATAATGTGAAAAGACACAGTGAAAGCGAACTGAATTCTTGCCAGTTCTAGTGCAGTTAATCCGAGACTCATTGCATGCCCCATCGTTGCTTGAGGCAGTGGACCACTATAGACCCATGACCGTCATGATTAAGTTTGGAAAAAACCATAGATCGTTCCATAAAAACTACCTACTTAGAAATAATGGAGATCTTGCACCATTATTTAGTTGGGATGTAGGTACAGAAAATGAGGAGAAAAAATATAACAGATTTTTAAAACATGGCTAAACTGTTATATTTTTATCGGCTGCTTTTGTAGCTATTTTTTTTCTTTAATGCACTGCAAACTACGGATATATCACTCAATTTTAAGTTAAAAAACGGTATGTACCGTTAAATTTAGCCTGAGTCATGATGAATATACGGATGTAAATGACAGTGTTTTATACAATATCTGAGTTAACCACCATTAAGCGCGCGAGCTACCAAATCAGCTTGATTATAGCGATTTGGGGTTTTGCATATATGTTGCAAAAACTGTTGAATTTACCCATTGCATCAGGTGTTTTAGGTTTTTTTATATTGCTGATTTTATTGAAAATGCAATGGCTTAACTTGGAAAAGGTGAGTCTAGGTGCAGATATTCTATTGGGTGAGCTGTTACTGTTTTTTATTCCACCAGTGGTCGGTGTGATTCAGTATCAGCAATTGCTTTTGATCAGTGGTTGGAAAATATTTCTGGTGATTTTACTCAGTACCGCTTTGGTGATGGCAAGCTCTGTGTTGATGGTGAAAATATTCTTGCAACAGGATGATATGGAATGACGGAGTTGTGGGGAATTTTTTACTTGCTTTGGACGGTACTGTGTTACTTCTTGGCAAAGCGCTTATTTGTTTTTACCCAGAAAATATATTTTTCTCCGATTATTGTGGTGCCGAGTCTTAGTATTATTTTGATCTTTATATTTCAGCATCGCTTTCAAGACTATTACCTATACACCCAATATTTGGTTGCCATGTTAGGACCAATTACAGTGGCATTTGCGATTCCTGTATTTCGTTATAGAGCGATCGTCAAACAATATTTTTTCGTTTTAATCGTCAGTTCTAGTGTGTCTATGCTGGTGGGGATCTTAAGTAGCTGGCTATTGGCAAGTATGTTCAATTTCGACGAAATTTTGAAAAATAGTCTTTTGGCACGTTCGATTTCTATTCCATTTGCCTTGGAATTGACTGAAAAAATTGGCGGCTCAATCAGTTTAATTCCCTTGTTTACGGTCATAACAGGCTTAGTGGGGATGTTATTTGGTGATTTTTTACTGTTATGGATGCGCTATAAAAACCGTATTGCACAAGGCGCCGCTCTAGGAAATGCCGCTCATGCGATGGGGATTGCGCGAGCAAGACAACGTCATGAGTTAGAAGGAGTGATTGCCAGTCTATCCATGATTATTTCAGGAATCATCATGGTGTTATTTGCGCCCTTTATGATTTCATTGATTAAACATATTGTTTGATTTTATTTAGATTGAAAAATAACATTTAAGAATGAAGTCTAGACTGTATTTAAAGATAGTATGTAATGTGAAATATAATTGATTTACATGAATATTTATTTTAAACCTCCGTATAGGATTTTGTGATGGTGCTGGTTTTGCGCTACATATTTAATTGTATTTAGCCCTTGTCATATTCTAGAGAGGGTGATTTTATATTGGGATCATCAACGGGATGATCGAAAGCAACTGCTGGATTTGGAATAGGCTTATGGATGGGTTATCTGAATTTTCTTGGCAAAATATTAAATATAACTTTTACAATACTGGAGAACTGCCAGAGCTTGTGCAACGAGATTCACCTATTTTACAGCTTTGGGAAAGTGCAAAAAATTCAGGCCTAAGCCCTTTCTCCAAAATCACTGACTTAGACGAGTTTTCTGTCGCTGACCTTTCACAGGGTGATATAAAATTAGCCGCATTGGCTGAAGGTGTATTAAATGATGTCTGGCGCTTATTTGGGCAACAGGATGTTATCGTTTTCTTAATTAATCATCAGCTTAAAATTATTGCTGAACGTCACAATCCTGATTTAGATGACCAATATCATTATTTATGCACGGGTCGTATTATTGAGCCCTCTGTGTTTGGTGCGATTGCACCGACATGTAGTGTGATGTCTAAACAGCCTATGATCATGACAGGGCATCAACATTATCTGGATGAATTTTCAAATTATTCATGTGCATCGGTTCCGATATTCAATGGCTGTGGTGATGTACTCGGTGCTTTAGATATCACTTCACCACAAGGGCTTTTGGCGAGCAATTGGTTGCGTCACTTACTTTACCAAAGTTATATTTTGGAAAATAAGATTATTCAGGCAGCACTACAACCTGATCAACGGGTCCTTTATTTTCAACATTCCAAAGATTTGCTGAACAATGCCTATACGGGCATGATCGTACTGGATCAATCAGGAAAAATCCTCAAAGCCAACCAAATGGCGTTGAAACTGCTGAATTGTTCTATTGAGCAATTGTTGCAGCAACCAATGGATCATTTTTTACTCACTGAGCATTTGAATCCATTAAATTCGAGTGATTGTTTTTTAATTCAAAGTTTTGACCATGCATTTTTTTATGCCCAGCTACGTAGTGTGAATGGGCAGTTGCAGAATAAAACAAGCAAAATCACGACACAGCATTTGCTTGATCAAGCGCTGAAAGCATTAAAAGCCGATATTCCTGTATTGATTACCGGAGAAACCGGCACAGGTAAGGATCATTTTGCTCAGCAGTTACATCAGAAGCTCGATGTAGATTTACCTTTTATTTCGATTAATTGCGGTGCAATACCAGATCATTTGCTTGAAGCAGAATTATTTGGTTATGAAGGCGGCGCTTTTACAGGTGCTAAACGGCAAGGCGAAAAAGGTTTAATTGAACTGGCAGATCAGGGCATACTCTTTCTCGATGAGATTGGTGATTTGCCTTTACATTTACAAGTGAAAATTTTAAGAGTGTTACAAGATCAGCAGTTCTATCGGGTCGGAGGACGTAAACCAATCAAGTCAGCATTTAAACTGTTATGTGCAACACATCAGGATTTAAAAAGTAAAATACAACAGCAGTCATTCCGCCGTGATTTATATTATCGTATTTGCGGTTTTCAGGTACATTTACAACCCTTACGCTTACGTCAAGATAAACAGGTTATTTTACATCACATTCTGGATCAATTTGGCATAGCGCAATGGTCGAGCCATGTAGAACAACAATTTGAAAGGCACACATGGGAAGGAAATATTCGTGAATTAATTCATGTGGTGAAGCTATCCGCAGCGTTTAAAGACAGTGAAATTTTAAATCATTTATATTTACCTGAAGCTGATTTAGCGATTCAGCAGCAAAGTAAGCAACTGATATTAGATGAAAATAAAAACTTAAATAGCTTGACCAAGCAAATGATTGTGCAGGTGTTACAAGAAGAAAATGGCAATATCGCAAGGACAGCGAAACGCTTAAACATTTCAAGAACAACGATATATAAATATATTGGCAATTAATTGTAATTTTCTATTCAACCCTTTAGTTCATTTTTTATAAATTCAGCTGAAAGAGAGCCTGAAAAATTCAAGATGATCAATCCTTTACTTGTCCATGTGGGTTTTTCTATTAATTAATAGTCTTATAATTAATAGAATGAAAAGGACTAAAGTTATTAACAAATATGTATTCCCTTGGAATATATGAGAATTATATCCTTTATAAATAAACGTTGGTAAAAGTTCTTGTTGTGTATAACCAATTGAAGATTTTTCAAAAAAGTAGCTTAAAATTAAAGAATATAGACCAGTAAAGACAAAAAAAGAGAGTACTTTATTAATTTTATCTTTTATAAAAATAATAGAATTTAAGCTTAAAGATATAATTAATATTGAAAAAACAGCAGAATAAACGTTAACCCAGTATTCATAATTTTCCACGACTTCACCCTCCTAAAGCTTTTTTTATAAATTCGGCTGAAAGACGACCTTCTCTGCGTGTTTTAGCAATGACTTTACCATTATTATAAATTATTCGTGTCTCATGTCGATAATCTTGTTTAGACATATCCTTTGTCCCCCCTCTATTTGGACTAGCAAAATCCGCATGCCCAATAACAACACTTCTTTTTTTACCAGCTTTGAATAAAGCAACTGATATTAAAGAGCTAAGAGTGTCTAGCTCTCCATCAAATGCACTATTACAACCATGTATTTCTATTTTTGATTCATTTGTAAAAACTTTAAAATTAATGTCTGAAATAATGAATGAATTTCTCCAATTAGCTCCACCAAAAAATTCATATTGATCCAATTTTGTTGATCTATTTCTATATAAATTAGATGATAAATTATTTGACTGAGAATATTCAAATGTCATTGATTTTTTTAAAGAAGCACCAATCACACTATAAAGACCTAGATCAGAACCATGGCTAAAAACGTCTAAAGATTGAATGGAATTTTCAGGTTGAACATTTATTAGATCAATAAACTGCCTCATTCCATTTGAAATAAAATAAGATTTCACAGGTAGATCATTTTTATAATCAGCAATCACATTTTTAGAGGCATGAAAAAAAGCCCCATTATCTCCAAGAGATCGGGCACCACCGTATAGGACGAGGCGGGTAGGTGATTTTAATTTTACAATTTCTACTTTTGCAATTTTGGTTGTTGTAGTCTGATGTTGATCTACCATGAATCAGCCTCAAAAAGTTTAATTTCAATATCTTCTGCTTTTTCTGTAAATTCTAGTTTTTCTGTCATGCCATTTTCATCAGTGACACCTTCAATAGTACGACCATCAGCATAGGTAACAATGTATTTTACATTGCTATAGGGTTGATTATTTGAATTATTTACTAACTGATATTGACCTGAATATAGAGTTAAGCCTTGAGCTAAAAAGCTTGATGAGTTTGTATTCTTACTATAGTTTTCCCCTTGACTTGTTCCAACAACATGATCTTGTTTAGGTAAAATTTTAGCTCCACAACTTAATAGATCGTCAACGTAAGCGACTGGTTTTCCATCCATAATGATATGGTTATGACTTGGTTGTATTGTAGACCAGCATTTACACTTAGGACAAAAGTGACCATCTCCAGCACGTAGAAATAGGTTTCCCATTTGAGAGGTTCGTTGTTGTGTTGCTTGAATGATTCCTCCATGATTTGTCATAGAGTTATGAATTGCAAAACCTTTAGCCATGATTAACACCTTCTTGGCACAAAAAGCCTTCAGGGGCCTTATCACCGATAAAGATATTTATAGCTACAGAGTTATTAGGGCTATCGACAATCTCATCACCATTCTCTAAGAAGCTTCCTACTAACGCACTCGCTTTAACTAATCCACCTTTTTTGCTTTTAGCTCTATTTACCGCAAGGTAATAGATCTTTTTCGGCCTATGTCGAAAATAAAGCTGTTCTGCTTTTATTGTTTGCTTTATGTCTTGTTGAGACATTTGTTTTAACTGTTCAATTGGTAGTTCATGTAAAAATTTAGGTTTCGTCATACTTAGTCCAATTATTGTTATTGAATGAAGAACATAGAGATTAAAACATAAAACCAAATATTAAGACAAATTTAATTGAATTATTAATTATATTTAATAATTTAAATTTATTTACTCAAAGTAATGACAGTCTTTTTATAGCTTTCATGTTCTGATCGTACGATTTATTAAAATAGTAAATTTAAGAATTAGTCATATGTGTTTTTTAATAACTTATATTTTAATTTTTGTCTTACTAACATAATTTTGCTTTATCGTTCACGACCAGTTCAACAAGCGCCATATTTAATTGTTTAGAAGATATTTCATCTACTCGTCAACATCGCTAACCCATCCTTGTTTTAGGCCCCCAGTGATTGTCCATTGATTGGACAGCGCTTTCTCAATGCTGTTCATTTATTGGACATTGGGAGTGTAGCTTTATTTTAAGTCTATGATTGTTAATCATAAAAATATTGGCACGCTAACTGCAAATATTCTATGGCTCATATTTGATTAAAACAAATCTATCAAACGATTCATCAAGTGTAGATGGTCGATTCGTCATGGATAAATCGATTGATTTTTGATTCAAAATTTAAATAAGTGCAATGAGCAGTGAAAAGGATGCTTGAAACTAAAGGGAATAGATGATGTGTTTTAGCAATAAAAATAGCCTGCTTCTTATGTTGAGTGGCATGTTTGTACAGTATAGCCATGCGATTGACGTAAACGTGGGGGATTATACAGCGTTGCCAAAAGGCACCAATGCAGGTGTGTTCTATTATCAACATAGTCAAATGGAGGGTTATTACCAAAATGGTGAAAAAACCAGAGCTGAATCTAAATCGGATATCGGTATCGCGCGCTTTATTCATTACACCGACATCGCTGGGTTACGTGCAACACCTCAAATAATTTTACCGTTTGGAACAGTACGGCATACGCAAATTGGCGATACTGATTTAAACAATGCTTCAGGTTTTGCAGATCCAGTAATTGCTTCTGCATTTTGGTTGATTAATCGACCTGAACAAGGTTCATCGGGTCGTTATCTGGCATTTACCCCATTTATTTATTTGCCAGTTGGGCAATATGATCGAAATGATGCGGTGAATTTAGGCGAAAATCGATTTAAGTATGATCTTCAACTGGCATGGGTACAGCCGCTATATGGCAAGTTTGCTTTTGAACTTTATCAAGATGTGATTTGGTATGGAGACAACGATGAAGCAGGAAAGGGTGATCAAACACTTTCACAAGCGACCAGCTATCAAACTCAATTTAACTTACGTTACGACTTGAATTCTAAACAGAGAATCGCCTTCGGTTATGCCGCAAATTATGGGGGTGAACAACAGCTGGATGGAATCAAACTGGATCAGAACATGGAAAAGCAACAAGCGCGATTGGAGTTTCAGCAAATGCTGAATGCAAAAACTCAATTAAGTGCACAGTTGCTTTCAGACACACGAACAGAAAGCGGATTTAAGAAAGATTACGGTCTAAATTTTCGTGTGTTTTACATTTTTTAATTTAAAGCAGGTGTAACACATTGATTGCGTCATTTTTACAAGGATGCAGTTGGAACAGTAAAGCAATTGTCTAAATAAATTTTGAAGAGGTCATAATGTCTATATTCACAAAAGAGCTTTGGGATAAAAAATTATTTAACGGTTCATGGCAGTCAGCCCAAGACACCTACAGTGTGATTGAGGTTGCAACAGGTCAAGTGCTTGGTGAAATCGGTTATGCCACTGCCGCTGATGTGGTGAGCGCTGCACAACAAGCCAAAGCCGCTCAACAACAGTGGTGGGCTTTAAATTATCAAGAGCGTCAGGCAGTGTTTGAGCGAGCTGCTGCTTTACTGACAGAAAATCAAGCGGAAGTGATTGAGTGGCTGGTTAAGGAAAGTGGCTCATTACAACTGAAAGCAGGCTTTGAAGTGAGTATTGCGATTCAAGTGCTTAAACATTGTATTGCTTCACCTGCAACTGAACAGGGCACATTATTACCTACGCAAAATGGCAAACTAAGTATAGCGAAACGCTTGCCCTTAGGTGTTGTTGGGGTCATTTCTCCATTTAACTTTCCACTGTACTTAGCTTTACGTGCTGTGGCACCTGCTTTGGCCTTTGGTAATGCGGTGGTGTTAAAACCTGATGAGCGTACAGCAGTGTGTAGTGGCTATGTGATTGCACGGATTTTTGAACTTGCAGGATTGCCAAAGGGGCTGCTGCATGTATTGCCAGGTGGGGCCGAAGTTGGTGAAGCACTGACTTTGGATAAAAATATTGCCAGTATCCAATTTACGGGATCAACCCAAGTTGGACGGATTGTTGGGGCGAATGCGGCAAAGACCTTAAAGAAAGTCTCTCTAGAACTGGGTGGGAAAAACTCACTGATTATTTTGGATGATGCGGATATTGAGTTGGCAGCAGAAAATATTGCATGGGGTGCATTTTTACATTCTGGGCAGATATGTATGACCTCTGGCAAGATTTTGATTCACCAAAAAATTTATCAACAGGTCAAACAGCGTGTAATTGAAAAAGTGCAGAATTTTGTGGTAGGGAATCCTTGTGACAAGAATGTCACCATTGGGCCATTGATCAATGCTAAACAAGCGCAACGTGTAGAACAATTGGTCAGTGCTGCGGTTAATGAAGGCGCAACATTGGAAATCGGCGGGCATGCCGATGGGGTATTTTTTCAACCGACTGTACTGACAGATGTGACTGCAAACAATTCGATTTTTAGTGAAGAGATTTTTGGTCCTGTTGCGGTATTGATCCCGTTTAGCTCAGATGAACAGGCCATTGAATTAGCCAATGACGGCGATTATGGGCTTTCAGCAGGCATTATTACCTCCAATGTGGGACGAGGTATGCAACTCGGTGCGCAGCTCAAAGTGGGCTTGCTACATATCAACGATCAGACCGTAAATGATGAAACGGTCAATCCATTTGGTGGTTTTGGTTCATCAGGTAATGGTACGCGTATTGGCGGCCCTGCCAATGCCGATGAATTTACCCAGTGGCAATGGATTACAGTACAGGCTCAAGCGCCACATTATCCTTTTTAAACAATTAAATAAATCATGACAGGACGTTATACCATGAGTGAATTAAAAGATATTATTGCCGCAGTGACCCCATGTAAAGGTGCTGACTTTGAGCTGCAAGCTTTAAAAATACGTCAGCCGCAAGGTGATGAAGTATTGGTAAAAGTGGTTGCTACAGGAATGTGCCACACCGATTTGATTGTACGTGATCAATATTATCCGGTACCGCTGCCTGCCGTCCTTGGACATGAAGGGTCAGGAATTATTGAGGCGATTGGCCCTAACGTAACCGAGCTTCAAGTCGGCGATCATGTGGTTTTAAGCTATGGTTATTGTGGGAAATGTACCCAATGTAATACTGGTAATCCTGCCTATTGTTCAGAGTTTTTTGGACGAAATTTTAGTGGGGCAGATTCAGAAGGGAATCATGCGCTTTGTACCCATGATCAAGGCGTGGTAAATGATCATTTTTTTGCCCAATCCTCCTTTGCAACCTATGCTTTAAGTCGTGAAAATAACACGGTTAAAGTGACTAAAGATGTACCAATCGAACTATTAGGACCATTAGGTTGTGGTATTCAAACAGGTGCTGGCGCATGTATAAATGCCTTAAAAGTGACACCTGCCAGTAGTTTTGTGACTTGGGGTGCTGGCGCTGTTGGTCTAAGTGCTTTACTTGCGGCAAAAGTGTGTGGTGCTTCAATCATTATCGCTGTTGATATTGTTGAATCACGTTTGGAATTGGCAAAACAATTGGGTGCAACTCATGTGATCAATAGTAAAACTCAAGATCCTGTGGCTGCGATTAAAGAGATTACTGATGGTGGAGTCAACTTTGCCTTGGAATCTACTGGGCGACCTGAGATATTAAAACAAGGTGTTGATGCGCTGGGTATTTTAGGCAAAATCGCCGTGGTAGGTGCACCTCAATTAGGCACAACTGCACAATTTGATGTAAATGATCTGTTATTGGGTGGGAAAACGATTTTAGGTGTCGTTGAGGGGAGTGGTTCGCCCAAGAAATTTATCCCTGAGTTAGTCCGCTTATATCAACAAGGGAAATTTCCCTTTGACCAACTTGTAAAATTCTATGCATTTGATGAAATCAATCAAGCTGCGATAGATAGTCACAAGGGTATTACACTCAAACCGATTATTAAAATTGCATAATCTTGCATGGCATGCTCATTGAGGAGCATGCCATTTCTTTGATTATAAGTTTTTTAAGTTTAAATTTTGGGTTTAGTCTTAGATTGGAGGTTTAGTGTTTTAAGCTAGTTGGATGAGTTTAGAGCTTTCTTCGCTTTTCCAGTAATTTTCCAAATAATAAACCCAGCTCAAACAATAACCACATTGGGATCGCAAGCATAATCATGGAAATTGCATCAGGTGGTGTTACAAACATAGCGATAAAAAAACAGCCCACTATAATAAAGCGGCGTTTTGCAATTAAACTCTGAGTGCTAACCACACCAATCAAAATCAATAAAAGTGTGATCATTGGAATTTCAAAAGTTACCCCAAACACCAAAAATAACTTTAAACAAAAGCTGAGATAACTATTGATATCGGTCATGGGTGCGACGGTTTCGGGAGAGACGCTAATGAAAAAGTGCAGAATAGAAGGTAGTACAATAAAGTAAGCGAAGGCAATTCCTGCGTAAAATAATAGGATGCTACCCAACAGCAAGGGAAGTGCCAGTGATCTTTCTTTTTCATAAAGTGCGGGTTTAATAAAACTCCAGAGCTGATAAATAATAAAAGGCATTGCCAGCAGAATCGCCACAAAAAAGTTAAGCTTAAATGGTGCCATAAATGTTGCAGTAACATCTGTTGCGATCATGGATGAATTGGCAGGAAGCTGGGCTCTTAATGGTTCTGAGAGTAGTTGATACGTTCGATTGGCAAAAGGCAATAAACAAAAAAACAGTGCGAATAGAACCCCTACCGTTTTAAACAAATGTTGACGAAGCGCCACCAAATGTTCAATCAGTGGCATTTGCTGTAGTTCTTCAGACGGTAGGTCTTTTGTAATCACAGCGGGTGATGAAGATTGAGGGAGCTGTGTATTCATGCGATCACCTTTAATTTTACCAGAGATGAGGCTTTAGGCTCTGTCTGATAATCATTAGATAGTGGTTGATGCTGTAAAAATTTTTGCAAATAATGGGGTGTAAATACTGCGTAATACGCTTGATTACTCAACAAATCACAATAAATCAAACTGTTAAACTTTGCTGTTTTTTCAATAGCGCCGCTCTGTAGCTGTTGTTTAGCGTCGCTTGCCTCTGTTTGCTGCCGAAGTTCAGCAAGTTGGGATTGCATTTTTTGTTCAAGCTCTGCCATACGCTGCATTTCTTGTTGGACTTGCTCACGCAGTTCGAATAACCCGAGTTCACGGTCAATATCTTGTTTGGCATTGTTCACAAAATGCATGAGTTTGGCATACCATTTCCCCGCGAAACGAGCGGCCTCTGGCAGTTTTTCTGGTCCAAGTACCAGAAGAGCGATAATGCCAAACACAAAAAGTTCAGACATTCCAACATTAAACATCTATATCATCCCTAAACTTAGCTGTTAATGGTTGAGTCGGATGGTTTCTTGGTCTCCTCATGTTCAAGCGTGTTGGTTTCTTTTAATGCGATGTTTTCTTCCTCACGCATTGATTTTTTAAAGTCTTTGACTGCGCCGCCAACATCTTTACCAATATTTTTAAGCTTAGAGGTTCCGAATAATAAAATAACCACAATTGCAAAAATGATTACATGCCAAATTGATAAACCAGCCATAGTGTTCTCCCTTGTTATTCCTGTCCATGAGAATTGATTTTTACTGTATTGAGATCAACATCCATTGATTCAATTCATTGTTTTAAATAACCTAATCATTTAGGGTCTTACATTTAAAAGCAGTGCATTTAATAGGTTTTGAGCGAGTAGGTTATAAGTTAAGTTTTTAAAAGAGAAAATTTCAATAAATTCACAAGAATTTTTTTCTCTTTCAGCATCATTTTCACTTTGTTTGTCCAGTCAATTAAATTCCATTTAATCTTTGGAATATTCTTATTTAAATCGTCTTTTAATATCGAAATAGCGTTGAAAATAATCATTGCTATGTTTCAGTGGTTGTTTTAGTCATCTCTCCTGTAATGGATAAATTAAGCAGATGAGGCTTGAGTTGCTTTGGGCTATTCGGCTTGATTAAACAACAAGCCGCTCAACTGGATTGCTGATCCACTATATCTGTACCATACCCCATAATTTGATTCTGTTCCAATGCTTGAATAAGATCATCTTCCTTTATTTTCAAGTTAGGCCCAAGCTTAATAGATCGCATTGAGCGAGGTGACTTTAAATACAGGTATAGCCTGCATCCGCCGTAATGATTGAACCTGTGATTAGACTTGAGGCATCTGAAGCCAGAAATTGCACAATAGACGCAATTTCATGAGCTTGCCCCATACGTTTGGCCGGTGTCATATCCAGCCATTGATTGACTAAGTTATCTTGGTTTTCAAGATTTTTTAATAACGGTGTTTCAATATAGGTGGGGGCAACAGCGTTCACCCGAATATGACGTTGAGCCCATTCAACCGCAAGCGATTTCGTTAAATGATGCACGCCTGCTTTTGAGGCATTGTAGTGACATTGTGGTTGTGGCACGTTGACAATCTGTCCTGACATTGAACCAATATTGATAATCGATCCTCGTCCAGCATCCAGCATTTGACGGGCAAAGCCACGACAAGTCTTAAAGATGCCAGTCAAGTTGATGTTGATGACATTATCCCACTCCTCATCTGTCATGTGCTCAGCTGGAGTATTCGTCACAATGCCCGCATTACATACCAATATATCCAGCGCTGGTAAAGCTTGAGCAAGCGCGTTAATCGCTGCACTATCCGTGACATCTAAGCTTTCCGCACGCGCAAGATAGCCCTTGGCCTTTAACGCTTGTGCAGTTGTTGTTGCACGATCCAGTAAGATGTCGGTACAAATAACTTCGGCGCCTGTCGCAGCAAGTGCTTCAGCAATTGCTGCACCTATGCCTTGACCTGCACCTGTGACCAGTGCCAGTTTATTGCTTAAGTCCATTTTCTTGCGATAATCCATATCTTTTCTCTTTGTCTTTTCCATTTTATGTGATGAGTGAGCATCGTAACGGTTCACCACGTAAACTGCGTAATGCTTCTTCAGCGGCTAAGCGCTGTAAGGTATCTACCGATGTATCAGAAAAAAACGCTGCATGTGGAGACATGATTAAATGAGGTGCTGTACGTAAAGGCGAGTCTGCTGGTAATGGCTCTTGTGCAAAGACATCGAGTCCTGCGCCTGAGATTTGTCCACTGACCAAGGCTGCGGCTAATGCTGTTTCATCAATCAATCCACCTCTTGAGCAATTGATAATGATTGAACCCTGAGGCATTTTTGCCATCGCCTCAGCATCAATCAAATGACGTGTTGCTGGGGTCAGTGGAACATGTAGCGATAAAACATGGGCAGAAGAAATCACTTGCTCCTGTGACATTAAGTGAACGCCTAGTGCTTTTGCTTGCGCTTCGGTGACATATGGGTCAAAGCCAATTATATGACAACCAAAGGCAGCGAGGCGTGAGACATAAGCTTTCGCAATACGTCCCAGCCCGATTAAACCTACGGTGGTATTACGCAACGAACGAATACCCGTAACCATCCGATCGATCTTCCATTCACCTGCGCGGATACCTTGGTCATACTGATTGAGTTTACGTACCATCATCAAGGTCATGGCAGCCGCATGATCAGCGACTTCTTCAATACCATAATCAGGTACATTACAAACCTGTATTCCAAGTTGTTTTGCGGCGACGAGATCAACATTATCGACACCAACGCCATAACGTACAATGGTTGCACCAGTTGCCATGGCCTGCATCACACGATGGGTCATTGGTGCAAAGTTGTTGAGTACTACATTTGCTCCTGCAACGGCTTGTACTGTTTCTGCTTCACTACGGCATTGAAATGCTGCAAAACTTGCCCCAGCAACTTGCGCGGCCGCTTGCTCATGTCGTGTATTACCAAAGGCTTGATCAGTGACCACTAATTTCATTAGAGCACTCCTCGTTTTACTAAATTACGCATCAGTGCACGGGTTCCATAAGTCCATGGTTGTGCTTGATCAGCATAAACAACAGTATTGCGTAATGTGCCTAAAAGCGGAGTTGAGATTTCGACCACGTCACCAGGTTTATGGGTAAAGCCAGAACCTTGACCTTCTCGATCTTGTGTTGGCGCGAACATTGTGCCTAAAAATAACATAAAGCCATCTGGGTACTGATGCGAGTCATTGTAGGTTTGTGCGACCAGATGCGCGGGTTTACGACTGATTTCCGCCATATTGGAGTGTCCCGACATGCTGAAACCATCTTCTGCACCAGTTACAGACATGTGAAGAGTGGCATTCTCAATATCGCTAAGGGTGAACTCTGAGTCAAATAGACGGATAAACGGGCCAATTGAACATGATGCGTTATTGTCTTTTGCCTTGCCGAGTAATAGCGCTGAACGGCCTTCAACATCGCGTAGATTGACATCATTGCCCAGCGTCGCACCACGGATATTGCCTTGGCTATCCACCGCCAACACTATTTCTGGCTCAGGGTTGTTCCATGCTGAAATTCGATTAATCCCCACTTGTGCACCATAACCTACAGCAGACATGGGTTGTGACTTGGTGAAGACTTCTGCATCTGGCCCAATCCCGACTTCGAGATATTGTGACCATAAACCTTCAGCAATCAATGTCGCTTTAACTTCGGCTGCTTGTTCAGAACCCGCTTGAATATTCGATAAACTGCCGCCGATTAGTGTACCTATACGTTGACGTAATGCTTCGGCACGAGCTGGATCACCCGAGGTTCGTTCATCGATGACACGTTCAACCATACTTTTGGCAAAAGTAACTCCACAAGCTTTTAAGGATTGAAAGTCACAGGGTGCAAGTAAGCAAGGACGATCTGCGTGGTAACCCATTTCTGCAGGATCAAGCACCAAATCTTCAACTTTCCCAAGCACTTCACCTGTGAGTTGGTCAAAACGACCAGCAGGATCATGGTCAAGAAAATCAGCCATTGAGATGACCGACTCAGTAACATCAATCAGTATGTTGTCACGTAAGATGACAACCGATGGCCCTTTGTGAGGAAGCCAAACACGTCCAACCAATTTGGCGCTGTTGAGTGATGTGGGTAACATGGAGAATCCTTCCTTTGTTTATCATTTGTTCTATCTAGTAATACTACTTTTTAATTTTAGCTTTGGTCAAGTAGTGTATTGAGTATATGCAGATATTATTCGCTTACATTAATGGGTTTTTAATATATTTATTTGTTTTTTATTTATAAATTATTTTATTTTTATTGTTGGTTTTGATGTTTTCCCAAAGGGTTTTCAGATAATTTATAAATTATTCTTGCATAAAAATAGTATTACTATATATTTTAACAATGAATAACAAGATTACTCGCATAGGAAGGCGTGAAGTAAATGATGAAAAATAATGCTTTAGCTGAATCAATCGCTGTACTCGACAGTACTTTATATATCGACGGAAAATTTTCTAAAGGTAAAGGACCTCGCTTACCTGTGCTAAACCCTGCAACGGGTGAGGTGATTGGTCATATTGCTGCAGCAACGACGGATGAGATTGATGCGGCTGTTTCTGCTGCACGTTATGCATTTGCTTCATGGTCTAAGTTCGTGCCAAAAACGCGTGCGATCGCTTTGCATCGTTTAGGCGACCTTATTGCTGCGGATGCCTTAAATATGGCAATGATCATGACAGCGGAACAAGGCAAACCTGTTCATGAAGCAAAAGGTGAAATTCTAAAACTCGCTGAAGCATGTCATTTTTATGCTGAAGAAGCCACGCGAGTGCATGGTGAAATTATTCCCAATGATCAACAAGGATTCCAAAGTTTAGTGGTACGTGAACCGATTGGTGTGGTTGCTGCAATTACACCGTGGAACTATCCCGCTGAGTTGGTGGGGTGGAAATTATGTGCCAGCCTTGCTGCTGGATGTAGCATCGTTATTAAACCTGCTGAATTGACGCCATTTACTGCTTTGGCAATTGCACAAAAATGTCATGCAGCGGGTATTCCTGCAGGAGTAGTCAATGTATTGACAGGTAAAGGCTCACAAGTGGGGCAGGCACTGGTCGAGCATCCGCTAGTGGATAAAATTGCATTTACGGGCTCAAGTGCAGTGGGTTTGCATATTCAACAAAGTTGCCCACAAGTGAAACGTCTGTCTTTAGAGTTGGGTGGCAATTGCCCGATGATTGTCACTGCGAGTGCTGATCTTGATGCAGCGGTCAAAGGTGCAGCACGGCGTAGCTTCCGTAATTGTGGGCAAATCTGTATTGCGATTAATCGCATCTATGTGCATCGCGCAATATATGAGGAGTTTGTTACTCAACTTGCAGCGGCGGCTGATGCATTGAGTGTCGATAATGGCTTGGAAAATCCAGCCGCTGATCTTGGGGCAATGGCATCTGCTGAGCCTCTAGATAAAACGCGTACCCATCTCCAAGATGCTTTGGTTAAAGGCGCACGGTTGGTGGCTGGTGGTAAAGCACCAGAGGGGATTCAATATGCCAAAGGACATTTTTTTCGTCCAACTGTGATCGCGGATTGTAAGCATAGTATGCAAGTCATGAGCGAAGAAACGTTCGGTCCTTTGGTTGGGGTTGCACCTTTTGATGATTTGGATGAGGCAATCAGCTATGCCAATGATACGCCTTATGGTTTAGCAGCTTATTGTTATGCTCAAAATTTGACAGAAATTCATCGGGTTTCAGTGGGTCTTGATTATGGCAATGTTGCGATCAATAACGTTGATGCTGGAATAATGAATGCTGCTTATGGTGGTCGTAAGCAGAGTGGTGTTGGCTACGAACATGGTCGTGAAGGATTGCTTGAATATTTTAATTTCAAACATATTCGTTTATACCACGGCGTGGAGAATTGATTTATGCAAGTACTTCTAGGGATAGATATAGGAACTTCAGGATGTAAGGCTTTATTGATCGATATTGAAGGAAAAGTTGTTTCAGCCGATATCGCAACTTATCCATTGTCTAGACCTCGACCAGATTGGACGGAGCAAGATCCTGAATTGTGGGTGGAGGGTGCACGTCAGGCTGTCGCAGGAGCATTGGCCAAAGCGCCTCCAGTGCAAATATTGTGTATTGGCTTGTCTGGGCAAATGCATGGCTTGGTTCCACTTGATGCTTCACAGCAAGTTTTACGCCCAGCTATTTTATGGAATGATCAACGTAATCAAGCTGAATGTGATGATATTGTCGTGGCTGCCGGTGGCTTAGATGGATTACTTGCGGCAACTAATAACAGAATGTTGGTGGGCTATACCGGTGGCAAAATTCTTTGGATGCAACGCCATGAGCCTGAGCTGTTTGCGCGTATGCGTAGCATGTTGAACCCGAAAGATTATTTGCGTTTACGTCTGACTGGGGTGATTGCCACTGAAGTTTCTGATGCTTCTGGCACAGGCTTGTTTGATGTGCGTTCACGACAATGGGCCACGGATTTAATCGAAAAGATAAGAATTGATCCTGCGATACTCCCACCGGTATTTGAATCACAAGTGATTTCAGGACACGTCTCAGCAGCAGGTGCAGTACTCTTCGGTCTTCCAGAGGGATTGCCTGTTGCGGGTGGGGGTGGGGATTCGGTAATTCAGACTTTTGGTTCAGGTGTGATTGAGCCGGGTGAACTGCAAACCACACTTGGTACAGGTGGGATTCTCGCTGCTGCCTTAGATACAGCACAAGAAAATCCAAAAGGTCGTTTGCAGGTTTTCTGCAATGTGGCTGCTGATAAATGGCATTGTATGGGTGTCTCTCTCAATGCTGGCAGTGCAATGAATTGGTTCCGTGAGAATTTTTGTCATATTGCTGACGGGCAACATCTTTCATTTGAGCAAATTGTCGCCAAAGCAACAGCGAGTACGGCGGGTGCAAAGGGCTTATTGTTTTTACCTTATCTGTATGGCGAGCGTTGCCCTCATGCCGACCCTAAAGCGCGTGGCGCGCTTATCGGTCTCACTGCACGACATGATTGTGGTGATGTTGCTCGGTCTGTGATGGAAGGGGTGGTGCATGCCTTGGCGGATATGTATTCCTTAATGCAGCCATTAGGGATTGAAAAGCATGTGATTAAAGCTTCTGGGGGTGGTGCAAAGTCTACCCTTTGGCGACAAATTCAGGCTGATGTATTTGGTTGTGAGGTGGTGACGACCGATGGTGCTGCTGAAGGTGCCGCCTTTGGTGCTGCATTGGTTGCTGGCTTGGCAATGGGGGTTTGGCCCGATGCACAGAGTGCGATCAAAAACTTTCGGGCAATTTCTAGAGAACAGCCAAATTTGGCAGTCGCTGAGGTGTATGCACAAGCGCATGAAATGTATCGCAGTCTCTATCCCGTATTGGGGCAAACGCTTACCGCGTTAAGTTCTCCAATTTTTGACCAATAATTCTCAGGAGTTTTTTATGACTGCTTATTCTGCATTTATCTTTGATTTAGATGGTACGCTAATTGATAGTGCGCCTGATATTGCGGAGGCTTTAAATATTGGCTTTGCTCAAAATGGTTGGCCCAAGCTTGAGGCGCATTTTGTTGAAAAATTTCTTGGCAATGGTCCACGTCGGCTGATTATCGATATTTTAGATGAATTGGATGTTGCCTATGACGAAGTAACATTACAGCAAACTTTACAATGTTATCAACAGGCGTATCTGGCCAATCCGGCGGGGCATACCCGAATTTTTCCACACGTACGTGAAGATCTTGAGGCGTTAAAATCGGCTGGGATAAAATTGGGTATTTGTACCAACAAAACCCATGCAATCACTGCTAAAGTGTTGCAGCAATTGGGCTTATCTGAGTTATTTGATGTGGCCTTGGGTGCCGATGCGGTACCTGCCTGTAAACCAGATCCAAAACATTTGTTGGCTGTGGCGGACGCGATGAATTTGGTTTCTGGTGGCTGGGCTTATGTTGGCGATACACCCATTGATCAACAAGCTGCAGTGGGTGCCGATGTGCCTTTTTTTGTTGTACCTTGGGGCGGTGGCCCAGAAGTGGAAATTTCTGCCAAGCAACGTTTAAGTCGTTTGGCAGATTTATTACAAGTTTGATTTGATGTGCTGTCAAGTGGCGGCTAGGAGTGTGGTGGTATGACCGTCAGTTTGTTACAGCGGATTCTTCAAGAAAGTGAAAACATGCATCGTGCTGAACGACGTGTGGCTGATTTTGTGGTGACATCACCTTCTGAAGTGATCCAGATGAGTATGGCGAGTCTGTCGGAAGTCTGTTCTGTCAGTGATCCAACCATTATGCGCTTTTGCCGCCGTTTTGGTTTTGAGGGTTATCAGGATTTAAAACTTCAGTTGGCGCAGAGCTTAGTGCCATCTGCACCATTTGCTTATGAGCAAATTATTCCCAATGACAGTATTGAAAATATAGTGCGGAAAACCTGCCGTAATTCACTGAATGCAATTCAGCGCTTGGCTGAAGATTTAGTGCCAGAGCAAATCACGGCGGGAGCAGGTTGCCTACAAGCAGCAAATTGGGTTGGCATTTATGCCACAGGAATGTCTGAAATCAATGCTGTGGATGCAGAACATAAATTTCAACGACTGGGTATTCGCTGTCAGGCCTTGCTTGGTACAAAGCACCAACGTATTCATGCCGATAGCGCCAGACCTGAAGAAGTTATTTTGATTTATTCGCAGTCTGGACATACGCGGAAAATGGTTGAGATTGCCAGCATTGCCCGTAAACGTGGTGCAAAAGTGGTTTCGATTACGGCACATGATAGTCCATTGGCACAGATTTCAGATGTGCTTATTGCCGTGCAGCCTTATGAGCATACTGAGCTTATGACGCCGTTGGCTTCACGTCTGAACCATCATCTGGTGACCAATATGTTAGTCACTGCCATTGCAATCGCAAGTGGTAGTCAATTTCCTGATCAATTGCCGGCGCTTGATTTATGGCACACGGATAAGATTTGATCGATTAGAAAACAGCAATGAAGCTGCGTAAGTAACAGGAGTACTGAATGAGTAATCAACAGGATGAAGCAAAAAAAGTAGCAGGACGCCGAGTAATTCAGGATTTTATCCATGATGGTATGAAATTGGGCTTAGGTTCTGGAACGACGTCGCATTTTTTTGTTCGAGAGTTGGGTGCACACATCCGAGAACATGGATTAACCCTGACGTGTACCACCACTTCTCGTTCAACCATTGAGGTGGCACAACAGGTGGGGATTGAAATCACGGATCCCAATGAGATCGGTGAAATTGATCTGACCATTGATGGTCCAGATGAAGTTGATCACCAGTTTAATATGATCAAAGGTGGTGGTGCTTGTTTGCTTTGGGAGAAGATCATCGCACACGCTTCTAAACAAATGATCTGTATTTGTGATGAAACCAAGATTGTCGATTGTTTGGGTGGCTTTCCGCTTCCAGTTGAGGTGGTGCAATTTGCATGGAAGCAAACCTTAGCAATGGTTGAACGTGTACTTGCAGAACATGGTATTGACAATATACGGATTGAACGTCGAATGCGTGATGGGCAACCCGTCGTGACAGACAGTGGTCATTTTATTCTAGACTGCCATTGTGGGCCAATAATCAAAGATCCATCACCATTAGAGATTGAGCTCAATCGAATTCCGGGTGTGGTCGAAAATGGTCTGTTTACTCGTGAAGCGGTGGGGATGGTGGTGGCGTGTTTTGATGGAACCTCTTACGTAAAAATGCGATAATATAGTAAAACTATATTTGAATGTTATAAAACTAAAATCGATTTACCAGAATAAAATGGTTGATATTTCTCTTAAATATCCGTGTTTATTATATATTTAAGCTTTTATTGTTTAATTTTAAGTATCTATTTATTGTATCTAAAGATTATTTTTTAAATATTCTGCATGGGATGTTATTGACAGTTTAATTAAAAATGTAGTATTACTAGATTTAATAAATAAGGAATAAAGGAGATATTCCAATGACAAAATCAAATCAGGGCGGAATAACCCGCCGTAATCTATTTAAAAGCGCAGTTGCAGCAGGTATAGGACTGAGTTTGGGGGGAGGGCTTATAGGATGTAGTCGTTCTACATCAACCGCAACTCGTCTTTCAATTCCATATTCCAATAAAAGTCTTGATTACTACTTTTTTGTGATTCAGGAAGAAGCTGTTAAACGTGCGGTGCAAGCCAACTCAGGCGAGTTTCAAGCCACCAATGCAAACTTTGACAGTACCCGTCAGCTTGAGCAGTGGCAGAGCTTACTCTTATCAAAACCATCTGCAATTATTTCAGATTCAATAGACAGTCAGGCGATTGTTTCTGCCATCCAGCGCTATAACCAGCAAAAAATTCCTGTCGGTATCATCGATACGCCTGCGGATGGTGGTGATGTCGCAATTACTGTAAGTTTTGATAATTTTCAAGGCGGTGTCATTGCTGCTGAGGAAATTGTAAGTCGTTTGGTCAAAAAGTACGGAAAGCCAAAAGGTAAAGTCTTAAATTGTTTTGGTGCTTTGGCTTCTGTGGCATGGCGTTTACGTAAAGAAGGCATGGATTCAGTTTTTGCGAAATACCCAGAAATTACCTATTTGTCACGACCGACTGAAGGGCAACTGGAAAAAATGCTGGCGGTAACTTTATCTACCTTATCTGAGCATCCTGATCTAGATGCAGTACATGCACCTTCTGACTCTCCTGCACGCGGTATTGCGACTGCATTGCAACAAAGAAATCGTTGGAAGAAGGTCGGTGAGGAAGGCCATGTTATTTTTGTGACGATTGATGGTGAGCCAATTGCTTTGAAATGGATTCAGGAAGGCTATATGGATGCATGTGTATCTCAAGACCCAATCGCTTATGGTGAGATTGCGGTTGAAATGCTAACCAAGCATTCATTGAAGAATACAGAAGTGCCTTTGGGTGAATACCAAAACACCAAGTACTTTTGGGAAAAGGGCGTCATCGTAAAAGGTAAAACAGGACCAACACTGATTATTCCTGCTTTTGTCATCAATAAGGACAATGCTAGTGATGCAAGACATTGGGGGGCAGTAGCTGAGAAGGATTGGGGCATTCCCTATGCTTAATTCGCATTGAGTAAAGCAGACTTGTTCCAGTGATGACAAATAAGCAATGTTGAGAGAAAAAATGGGATTACATGAACGGAATATTGATAAGGCAATTAATGAGAAGATCCTAAGCATTGAGAACGTGACCAAAAGTTATGGTGTGGTTCAAGCACTACGCGGTGTCACGGTTGAAATTCGTAAAGGTTCTATTCATGGCTTGCTGGGTGAAAACGGTGCAGGTAAATCCACATTGGTTGGCATCATTTCGGGACAAGTCACCCCCACATCTGGGCGAATTATTTTAAATGGTCGTGTACTTGAGCATGTTGATGTTAAAGCAATGGAAGCCGTAGGGGTTTTCTTGGTGACACAAGAGCCAATGATCATTGACAACATGACCGCAGAAGAAAACCTGATGCTGGGTATTTGGCCGAATAAAAAAGGCTTTATCGATTGGAAAACTTTGCGTGGCAATGCAAGTCGCATGCTTGAAGGAACCAATATCGATGCCAAAGCGCTAGCAGGGCATTTAAATGCGGTGGCACGACGTAAGTTAAATATTCTACGGGCGATGTTCTCTGGTGGTCGGGTGATTATTTTAGATGAGCCAACAGCGGCATTAACTGTTGCTGATCGCCGTCAGTTATTTGA
Source organism: Acinetobacter sp. RIT698 (assembly GCF_009668065.1). Classification (NCBI taxonomy): domain Bacteria; kingdom Pseudomonadati; phylum Pseudomonadota; class Gammaproteobacteria; order Moraxellales; family Moraxellaceae; genus Acinetobacter; species Acinetobacter sp. RIT698. The sequence continues at coordinate 6,479 of NZ_WJYH01000046.1, read as the reverse complement.
TTTTATGCATAAATTAAAAGCTACGGGGGTAACGTTTATCTTTATCTCACACTACAACGATGAAATTCTTGAAATTTGTGATGCGGTGACTGTATTACGTGATGGCAGTTTGGCAGGTGGTTCTGACAATGTGAGTAACATGAGTGCTGAACAACTGACTGAGTTGGTGATCGGGAGAGACCTTGCGCTTTTTCAACGGGAGCGATGTGATTACACCGGTCAAATCCCTGCTGTTTGTTTAAAAAATATATATGGCAAAGATTTGGCCTTGCAACAACTGAACATTGGTCCAGGCGAAGTGATTGGATTTACAGGTCTGCCTGGCGCAGGCGCAAAAGAAATTGCTCGGGCAATCTTTGGATTGCATCCTGCAAAAGGTTCGATCTCAATGCATGGTGAAGATGCGCAAGCTTTAGCAACGTCTCCACATGAAGCCTTTGATATGGGAATAGCTTATCTTTCTGATGATCGTCGTCATGATGGGGCTGTTGGACAGATGTCAATTGGATCGAATATTGCGCTGTCTTCTTTATCACAACGCTCAAAATTGGGATTTATCGATCAACAGGCAGAGGATTCGGTGATTCAGCATTATTTTAACGCAATGGGGGTGAAAGCACCGAATGCTGAATATGCAGTGGATACATTGAGTGGTGGTAATCAGCAAAAAGTGTGTTTGGGACGAGTGTTGGCAGCAAAGCCACGATTGCTGATGGTGGATGAACCGACACGTGGAATTGATATTGGGGTGAAACAAGATGTATTACGCATCATTGATGAACTTAGTCGTGCTGGTGTTGCGGTCATCATTGTTTCAACCGATATGGACGAATTGGTTCGTGTGGTCGATCGCGTGTGTATTTTTGATCAAGGGACTGTAAAAGAAACATTGACGGGGCAGGAGATTACCGTCGACCGTCTACGTGCATCCGTTCAGGCGTGATGTCACGAGACAATAATAAGGATAGATGCAATGAGTAAGGAGAGATGCAATGGGTAATGAAATAGCAGCAGACAATAAGATCACCAACATTACAGCAAAGAAAAATACTCGCGAAATTTTAGGTTGGGTGCTCCACAACGTGGTCTGGATTTGGTTGATCGCTTTGGTCATCATTTTTGGTGCATTTAATGAATACTTTCTTACCGTGTTTAATTTGCAAAATATCATGGTGCAGGCAACCGTTTTAGGGCTTTTGGGTTTGGCTGTCGCATTGCCATTGTTGATTGCTGAAATCGATCTTTCAATTCCAGCAAATGCAGGTTTTTCCGCTGCTGTAGGTGCACTTGCTTATTCTGATTGGGGATTACCTTGGTTTGCCGCGATTTTACTGGGCTTATTGGTCGGTACTTTTATTGGGTTCTTTAATGGTTGGTGTATCACCCAATTAAAAATGGTTGCGTTGATCCAAACCCTAGCAATGATGATCATCCTTCAAGGTGCACTTTTGGCCTTAACGCAAGGCAAAACGCTGAATAATTTTGCAGAAGCTTATACCTGGATTGGGCAAGCAACCCTCGGGACTTGGCCATTAATGCCGGTGGTATTTTTGATCATGTTGCTGATTATTGGCGTGATGTTGAAACATACCGTTTTAGGTCGTTCAATCTATGCTGTAGGTGGAAATCCTGCTGCTTCACTCTCTGCGGGAATCCGAGTGAAGCGTATCAAAATTATGACTTATACCATTTCTGGGTTTCTTGCTGCTCTTGCGGGATTCTTACTGGCTTCATGGCAAATGGCGATTACATCAAATCAAGGCTCAAGCTATCTACTCTATGCGATTGCGGCGCCGATTATTGGAGGTGTCAGTGTATTTGGTGGGCGTGGCAATGTGAAAGGCGTATTGGGTGGTGTATTGCTACTCACGATCATTCAGGTCGGACTTGCAATTATCAATGTGCCTTCTTTTTATGTCGGAATGATTGGAGGAATCATGATTTTTATTGCAGTACTGATTGATGCTTTCCGCGTCCGTTATTTTGGTTAATTTACTCAACTTGATCGAGGAACAAGCACAATGTCTTTTCAACCACATGGTCAGCACTTAATCGCAGGGAAGTGGATTGCGACTGATCAGACTTTTACCAATAACCCCATTGATGGTTCAGTATCTCGTTTTTCTGTCGGTCATCGTGAACTTGTCAATCAAGCGTGCCAAGCCGCAGAAGATGCTTTTTGCACTTATGGTTACTCAACGCTTGAGGAGCGCGCGACTTTTCTTAATGTCATTGCTGATGAAATCGAAGCTCGAGCAGATGCGATTACCCAGATTGGAACCCAAGAAACAGGGTTGCCCAAGGCTCGACTGGAAGGAGAACGTGGGCGTACTGTGGGGCAGCTGCGACTTTTTGCTGCACATATCTTGAAAGGTGAGTTTTTGGATCGCCGGCATGATGTTGCACTTGCGGATCGAAAGCCACTGCCACGTCCAGATATTCGTTTGATGCAACGCCCAATCGGACCAGTTGCAGTGTTTGGTGCATCAAATTTTCCGCTGGCATTTTCAACAGCAGGCGGGGATACAGCATCGGCATTGGCCGCAGGGTGTCCAGTTGTGGTTAAAGGGCATGAGGCACATCCAGGTACAGCGGAGATTGTTGCTGAAGCGATTCATGCTGCGATTGAAAAATGTGGACTGCACGCTGGTGTATTTAGTTTAGTCCACGGTGGAGCATTAGATGTTGGTCAAAGCTTAGTACAACATCCGTTGATTAAAGCGGTTGGATTTACAGGTTCATTGCGTGGTGGACGTGCTTTATATGATCTTTGTGTTGCACGTCCAGAACCGATCCCGTTCTTTGGTGAACTGGGTTCTGTCAATCCAATGTTTATTTTGCCCAATGCGATTGCCAATCGTGGTGCTGAAATTGCCAAAGGCTGGGCTGAATCATTGACATTAGGTGCAGGTCAATTCTGCACCAATCCTGGGGTCGCCGTGTTGATCGAAGGTTTAGCAGCAGATGCGTATATTCAAACTGTTGTAAAAACACTTGAATCTGTTCCAGCACAAGTCATGTTAACCGATGCGATTGCCGAGGCTTATCGTGAAGGGCAAAAACGTTTGGCAAATACAGCAGATGTAAGTGAAGTCTTTAGTTCAAGCAGTGATTTGCGTAATGCGAGTCCTTATCTGTTTGTTACAACAGGCAAAGCATGGCTGGAGAATAAGACCTTAGAACAAGAAATATTTGGACCGCTGGGTTTAGTGGTTATTGTTAAAAATATCGATGAATTGATGCACGTGGCGAAGTCCCTTGAGGGGCAGATTACCTGTACGGTTCATCTTGATCAAGCAGATCATCACGTTGCAAGTCAATTACTGCCTGTGCTGGAACGTAAAGCAGGTCGTATTCTTGCAAATAGTTTCCCAACTGGGGTTGAGGTATGTGATGCCATGGTTCATGGCGGCCCCTATCCAGCTTCAACAAACTTTGGTGCAAGCTCTGTAGGTACGCTGGCGATTCGTCGCTTTATGCGTCCTGTGTGTTATCAAAATATTACGGAAGACTTACTTCCTGTGGATTTACGTTAAGTAAAAATCAAGCGCAATGTGCTTGAAAATAAAGGCAATGAGATGAATTAAAGGAGATGGTTTTATCTCATCATTAAACTCTAACCCGAATTGAAATAAATATAACTTTAATGAGTGCGCTCTTTACTCCATCCAACTGAATGAATCAGAGGGATAAGGCAAACTCATGCTTAAAAAAGGAATTTAACATGAAAACAAACGTATGGATTGTTGGAACAGCGGTTTTTTTATTGTCGCAAATTGCATCTGCGATTGAATTTGGTGGCTATTTTCGTACGGGAATCGGTGCAACTGAAAATGGCAAAACACAAGAGTGTTTTCAACTCACGGGAGCGCCGACCAAGTATCGTCTTGGAAATGAATGTGAACAATACGGTGAGTTTTTTGCCAAACAAAACCTGATCAAGTTAAAAGATAATTCCGAAATTAACATCAACGGAATGCTTCAGTTTTATAACCGATATGGGCAAACATTAAGTTTTAATGACGACAATGGTTTTACCCGAATGAACCAAATTTATTTGGATTGGAGAAATATTTCCTATCTGAATGGGGCAAATGTCTGGGCAGGCAGGAGATTTTATCAACGTAATGACATTCACATGTCCGATTTCTTTTATTGGAATCAGAGTGCTACTGGCTTCGGTATTGATGATTATAAAATCAATGACTTGTCCTTAAGTTATGTATTTTCTCGAAAAGACAATGTATTTCAGGAAAAATATATCAATCGACATGATGTGACAGTGAAAGGGATTCCAATCGGTTCTAAAAATACAATCAATACTGGTTTGTCATTGATTGATGCAGATGAGATGGGCTGGGCACTGACTGTGCAAAATGTCACGGCTGAGGTATTGAATGTTAAAAATACCGTGGCGCTACAATATGGTCAAGGCGCTGGGATCGGGCTGAGTTATACCGGTAACCCTGAGCTGGATCGTGATACTTCTTCACTGCGCTTTCTTGAAATCTTGGATTGGAGCTCAGACAGTAAGAAATTCAATGGACAAGCTCAATTTATTTACCAAAAAGACCAACTGAAGAATCAACAAGATCGTGATTGGATTTCAGTGGGCTCTCGGGTGGCGTATGTGGTTCAAGATCATTTTAAAATTTCCACTGAAATTGGCTATGACCAAATTAAGGCCAATGACCAAACCCGTAATCTAACCAAATTGACACTGGCACCAACCTGGTCGATAAAAGGCACAGGCTATTATGATCGTCCAGAACTTCGCCTTTATTATACTTATGCATTTTGGAACGATAATGAACAAAAAATGCGTGACTTGGTGATGCCGAATAACAATTTTCACAATGTGAATCGTGGTTCAAACTTTGGTGCTCAATTGGAATATTGGTGGTAAGGCTTTAATTGATTATTCAAAAATGAGTGGTCTTTTAAGATCGCTCGTTTTTAACAATGTGACTCAATTGAAAATATGACTCAATTAAAAATGACATCAACCATTGCAATACAACCACAGTGGAATACGTCAGCAGAAGAAGAAGGTCAAAACAAAAAAAGCAACAACTGAAAACAACACCCAAGGAAGCAATCACAATGAAAGCATTGGTACTGGAAGAAAAAGATAAACTGCAAATTCGTGATATTGAGATCAATGAATATCTAAGCACAACTGATGTACGCATCAAAATTGCCAAAGTGGGTATTTGTGGCAGTGATGTGCATTATTATCAGCATGGTCGAATTGGTGATTTTATTGTCAATACACCAATGATTTTGGGGCATGAAGCGAGCGGAGTCATCGTTGAAGTGGGTTCGGCAGTTCAACATTTAAGGATAGGCGATCGTGTATGTATGGAGCCTGGGGTTTTTGAGCCAAATTCTCCAGAAGCGATGCAGGGTTTGTATCATCTAGATCCGAATATTCAGTTTTGGGCAACACCGCCTGTACATGGTGTATTGCGTGAGTCTGTGGTCCATCCTGCAAACTTAACCTTTAAGGTACCAGATCATGTCAGCCTTGAAGAAGCAGTGCTGGTTGAACCTTTGGCCTCAGGTGTACATGTGGCTCGCAAAGTGGGTATTTCACCTGGTGATACTGTTGTGGTTACTGGTGCTGGGACGATTGGTGCTTTAATGGCATTAGCATTACTCGCATCAGGCTGTAGTCAAGTTATCATCACGGATATTAAACAACAGAAGCTGGATTTTTTAGTCCAGCATTATGGTGAGCGTTTAATTGCATGTAATGTCGCACAGGAAGATTTAAAGTGCTTTGTGCAACGGCACTTTGCTGGTGGGGTTGATGTATTTGTTGATTGTAGTGGTCATGCAAGCGCAATTGCAGCAGCACCCGATTGTCTAAAACCTGCGGGCAAACTGGTTTTTGTTGGAATGCCACAACACGCTGTGCCTATGGATATTGTTGCCATGCAGGTCAAAGAGATTGAGACGATTTCAATTTTCCGTTACGCAAATGATTATGAGCGTTCTATTGCGTTGATTGCTTCTGGTCAAATCAATGTGAAGCCTCTAATTTCAAAAAAATTTCATTTTAATCAAAGTATTGAGGCATTTAAGTTAGCGGCATCGGCATCTCCAGATATGATTAAAATTATTATCGATTTTGATCTGTAATTTATTAATTATTAGTCACTTAGATATGTGAGGTGGGATATTTATATTTAAAAATGAAGTGTTTAAAAATGAAGTGTTTAAAAATGAAGCATATTAAAAATATGTACTCCCACCCAACAGCGACATTCATGTCGCCCTATGGTAGGACAACCTATGATTCAAAGTACAAAAAATGAATTGATAACCAATAGTTTCTAAAAGTTTATACAAAAAAATATGCTTTATTTTATGATCAATGACTAGATATAAAATACTTGTATGAATAATGCGTTGGTTTGACTATATTTATTATACTAATTAAATGAAAGTTGAATAATAACGTTGGATGATAAAAT
>NZ_WJYH01000045.1:0-36455 GCF_009668065.1 Acinetobacter sp. RIT698 | reverse complement strand
GGGTGTTTTTGGTCAATTTAATCTATTGTTTTTAAACTACTAAATTTTATTTAAAAATTAATTGAAAAACCATGGATTAAAATTGATCTGAAAAGATCAGCTTACCTGTGTAACGTATTTAGAATTAAGATTACACAGGATGCTGAGGTTACAAATTATACAAATTGTAAGTAAAATGACAGAATTGTAATTTTATTTAACTTGAATTGTGTTGTATTAAATGGGCAATTACCATTTCCCTTCACCCAGTTGTTGGCCAATATAGTGATATTGCATTTGTGATCTTGAAAACTTAATTGGACAGGCTAACTGTGGTTCAGTTTGATCAGAATTAGGCTTCAATGGCACATTGACCACCCAATTGCGTTGTTGAGAAATTTGGGACTGTAGTGCTTCATCTAAACTCAGTACGGGTTCTACGCAAACGTCCAGTTGTTCAAACAGTTGATTCCATTCAGCCAGATTTTTACTTTTAATTTTATCTCGAATCGCTTGCTTGACCATTTGACGATCTTCAGTATCGAAAGAAGTACCTTTTTGTAGAAGGATTGGCAATTCTAACGCGCTTGCCAGTCCAGTCATAAATTGTGGCTCTAAGCTACCAATAGATAAGTAACGAGCATCGGCCGTTTCATAATAATCATAAAAGGTGCCGCCATTAAGTTGTTCAGATTCACGTTGCTGCTGTTGACCACCCGCCAAACTGGCTGCGGCTGCCATATTATTGAGTCCAACCACACAATCGGTCATGGAAATATCAATATATTGTCCCAGACCACTATTTTGGCGTTCAACTACAGCAGCAAGAATACCGATGACAGCATGTAAGGAACCACCTGCTACATCTGCGATTTGAATCCCCATCGGCGGTGGTCCACTGTCTTGGCGACCACAGTGTCCTGCGATACCAGACAGGGCAATATAGTTAATATCATGTCCAGCTTTATCTTTATATGAGCCTGTTTGGCCATAACCCGTAATTGAACAGTAAATTAAACGAGGGTTAATTTCAGCCAAGGTTTGATAATCCAAACCCAAACGTTGCATCACCCCCGGACGAAATTGTTCAACGACAATATCAAACTCAGAAATCTTCTGTTTAACTTGCTCAATGCTGGCAGGATCTTTTAAATCTAAAGTGATGGATTGTTTATTTCGGTTGAGATAACTATGGGAAGTCGCTTGTCCATTGGCATAAGGCGGGAACAAGCGCACCAGATCTGGACGCGTTGGCGATTCAATATGGATCACTTCTGCACCTAGGTCTGCAAGGTATAAAGTTGCAAATGGACCTGGTAATAAAGTGGAAAAATCGAGTACTTTCAATCCCTTTAAAGCTGTTGTCATAATTGTTTTTACCAATACTGTCTTGATTTTACACCCATAATAGAAATATAAAATTAACAAAACAATGTCATGTTCAGCCATTTACCTTGATCATTTCGGCAATTTATGATGTAAAAAGGTGATCTGCACTGTTGTAAATCGCCAATAAAACATTTTTTAGCGTCATTTAGGTCAATTGTTAGTGAACATCAAAGAGAGTGAAGGATTTACCATGAGTCGTGATACGATCAGTATCCATTTTGTGAATGCCGCCTTAACAGGTGTGAAGCGTCTAGGAATGGACGTTGACACCTTACTTTCACATGTTGGCATAGAAGCAGAATTACTTCGCCAACCTAAAGCACGTATTTCACCAGAGCAATATACACGTTTTGTGAAAATGCTGTGGATGGTGACCCAAGATGAACATGTTGGCTTTGATATCCAACCTCGTCGTTTGGGATCTTTTGCTATCATGTGCCAATTGATTATCCACGCTAAAACTTTGGGTGATGCTTTAGAGTTATCATCACAATTTTATAAATTATTTGGTGATGAATGGTCGGTCGCGGTCGAACGTGATAAACATGAAGCGCGTTTAGTGCCATTGATTCCAAAAACTATGGACCCTGATCATTTTATTACTGAAAGTATGTTGATGATTTGGCATGGTCTAGCTTCATGGTTAATTGAACGTCGTATTCCTTTAGAACGGGTACATTTTGGTTACCCGCGTCCAAATCATGCAGATGAGTATGATGCGCTGTTCTTTGCACCAGTGATGCAATTTGATATGCCACGTACTGAAATTACTTTTGCCGCAGACTATTTGGATTTACCGATTCGTCAGGATGAAGCAAGTTTAGAAGAGTTTTTAAAAGCTGCGCCTGCTCAGCTTTTGGTGAAATTCAAAAATACCAATTCTTTAACTTCGCGTATTCGTGAAGTCTTAAAGAGTCAAATTGGTGAAGAAATGCCAACCTTAAATGATGTGGCTTCAATGTTGTATTTATCACCACAAACCTTGCGCCGTCGCTTGGCTGCAGAAGGTAAGAGTTACCAAGGTGTTAAGGATGCCTTGCGTCGAGATGCTGCAATTCATTTGTTGTTAAATCCGGATTTAACCTTGGAAGATGTAGCACAACAAGTGGGCTTTAGTGAAACCAGTACCTTCCATCGCGCATTTAAAAAATGGACAGGGGTTACCCCAGGGCTTTATCGTCAATTGCATGGTTATCATTAATTCGACATAGATGAATTCTAAAGTAATTTAGCTGATCCTAAGCCCAAGTGATACTTGGGCTTTTTTATGCCTGATCATTTCAGCTAAAATTTCTTGTAAGATATAAGCGATAAAGTGAAAGAATTTTCAAGAATAGGGTATTAAAAAATGATTAGACTTGCTGAGTTTGATGATGTGCAAGTACAAGATTTACTCAGAATTCATTTACATGGTATGCATGAAAACTCACCGATTGAGCATAGTTTTGCATTAGATCTAACTGCGTTACAACAACCCGAAATTAGCTTTTTTACCCTTTGGGAACAAAATGAACTTTTAGCTTGTGGTGCAATTCAAGAGTTGTCATCTACACATGCTGAATTAAAGTCTATGCGGACACATCCCAAACATTTACGTAAAGGTGCTGCAACAGAAATGCTGAAACATCTTTTATTGATTGCACAACAACGTGAATACCAAAAATTGAGTTTGGAAACGGGAACACACTCATCTTTTGAACCCGCAATTTGCTTGTATAAAAAATTTGGTTTTATCAAAGGTGCTTCTTTTTCAGAATATCAAGAGTCTGATTTCAATCAGTTCTATCATTTAGATTTATCCACTCAATAGCGCATTGAATAATCTTCGCTATGATTGTGATGATTATGAAAAAAGAGAATATCGGACCTGCTTATTTTAGGTTTGAGCTAATTAGTTAGATGATATTTAAATATTTTTATACTGGATATATAGATGACATGTTTGATTAGAAAAATTGAGCCTTCGGATATAGCGCAACTGATCGAAATAGAAAAATCTGCTACTCAAGCATTTTCAAGTATTCCCGAGTTATCTTGGCTTGTCGAAAGCCCAGTGTTGTCAGCACAAGATCATTTGCAATTGATTTCTTCTGCTTATGCATTTGTTGCGATTAATCAAAAGAATCAAGCTACAGGTTTTTTATATGCAGAAAGACAAGCGCTTGATTTATATATTATCGAGTTAGATGTGAGTGCCGCATTTCAAAAACAAGGGATCGGTCGGCAATTATTGAATATGTGATTGCTATTGCTCAGGGAGAGGGCTGTGATGCTGTGACCTTAACCACCTTTCATGATGTGATTTGGAATCGACCATTTTATGAAAAATTAGGCTTTGAAAAGATCAATGCGCTTGAGATGCCTCTATATCTTGAGCATAAACTTGAGCATGAAGTTGCATATGGTTTTTCTCGTAACAGCAGATGTGCAATGAGATTGGCGCTTAAATGATTGGTAGTGATTTTGCAGTTTGATCTGGAAGTATTACTCTCTTAAAATTTATTATGTAAAAAACCATTACGGATACAATATAAAAGAGAACAATATGTGGATGTTAATGAGAACAATTTCAGCCTATCGCTTTATCGATATTATTCTAGGAATTTTTACCACTTTAGAAGATGTTGAAAAAGCGAAAATGACCTATATACAACACCGTAAAGCAAATGATTCATGGCAAGATCAAGCCTATAAGGAAACATCTTTAGAAAGTGATATAAAGATAATTCAAGTGGATGGTGAATTTCAAAATGGTCAGGTCATTTTTGAAATTAGTGAGTATTTGGAGGGTTTCGGACAGATTGTAAGGGAATTAAAAACCATTAAATGTTTCGAAAGTGAAGCATCTAGATACATTGAGCAATTGGATGCTGTGGAACATGAGTTCCCTCAGTTTGCAGCAATAGATTATTTAATGGTTGGAGTATTACATTCTGATTTAAGCGAAGATCAGCCGATAAACTTTTCTGAATATGAAGCCCATTTAGTACACACAGGAAAAAGAAAGTTTACAGATATTCTGAATATGGATTTTTTGCAGAGACCATGATCATCATTTTTTTACATTATTCTGAATGTAAAACTGAGGATTCAATACCTGAATTAAGCCATTAAAAAATGACAACGCATTTGCTTCAATTGACAAAAAATATCAACTGACTATTTCGTTCTCGTCATTGAACTCTCAACTTTATAACGTACACTCAAGGCAGATAACAACCTAGAAGTCATAAGAAGGAACAGCTATGAGCGAGGCTTACATCATTGATGCCATTCGCACACCACGCGGAAAAGGAAAAAAAGATGGTTCACTGTATGAAGTGAAACCAATTACATTATTAACCACATTGCTCAATGAATTGAAAGATCGTCACCAGCTTGATACTTCAAAAGTAGACGATATCGTACTGGGTTGTGTAACACCAATTGCTGATCAAGGTGGTGATATTGCTAAAACTGCTGCAATTGCGGCAGGCTGGGACAATGATGTTGCCGGTGTGCAAATCAACCGTTTTTGTGCTTCAGGTCTTGAAGCTGTCAATATGGCTGCACAAAAAGTACGTTCAGGCTGGGAAGATATTGTTGTTGCTGGCGGCGTAGAGTCTATGTCACGTATTCCAATGGGTTCCGATGGTGGACCTTGGGCACTGGATCCTGAAACAAATTTAAAATCACATTTTGTTCCTCAAGGGATTGGCGCGGATTTAATTGCCACGCTCGATGGCTATAGCCGTACAGATGTGGATGAGTTTGCTGCCAACTCACAACGTAAAGCTGCTGCTGCTCAGGCCGCGGGACGCTTTGATCAGTCCGTGGTTGCGGTTAAAGATAAAGCTGGTGTTACGATTCTTGACAAAGATGAATTCATTAAACCGACCACAACTGCTGAAGGCTTGGCAAAACTCAATCCAAGTTTTGAAATGATGGGTGGAATGGGCTTTGATGCGATTGCATTACAACAATATCCAGAAGCGCAAAAAATTAACCATGTACATCATGCTGGAAACTCATCGGGCATCGTAGATGGCGCAGCTGTGGTGCTGATTGCTTCTGAAAAAGCAGTCAAAGAGCAAGGCTTAAAACCTCGTGCAAAAGTGTTGGCAACGGCATTGGTTGGAACAGATCCAACCATCATGCTCACAGGTCCTGCACCTGCTGCGCGTAAGGCGCTGGCAAAAGCAGGTCTCACTATTGAAGATATTGACCTCTTTGAAGTGAATGAAGCCTTTGCATCTGTGGTGATGCGTTTTATGACTGAACTTAAAGTTCCTGCTGAAAAGGTCAATGTAAATGGGGGTGCAATTGCAATGGGGCACCCATTGGGCGCAACAGGTGCAATGATTCTTGGTACGCTACTTGATGAATTAGAACGTCAGGGTAAAAAACGTGGTCTAGCAACATTGTGTGTAGGTGGTGGCATGGGTATTGCGACCATTATTGAGTTGGTATAAGGAGAATAATAATGAGTGCAATTCAATATGAAAAAAATGCGGATGGCATTGTTATTTTAACGATGGATTCTCCAAACCAGTCTGCAAATACCATGAATGCCGATTTTCGTGTGGCTTTAGAAAATGTTGTGTCTAAACTTAAATCTGAAACAGATTTAAAAGGTGTGATTTATCGTTCTGCGAAAAAAACTTTTTTTGCCGGCGGTGATCTGGATGAGCTGATTGAGGCAACGCCAGAACATGCCACTGAATTCTTTAATATGACTGCCAAGCTAAAAGGTGATCTTCGTGCGATTGATACATTAGGTGTTCCTGTGGTTGCGGCGATTAATGGTACAGCGCTAGGTGGTGGTTGGGAAATTGCTTTAAGTTGTCATTATCGTATTGCTTTAAATGATCCTAAAACCAAATTAGGTTTGCCAGAAGTAACACTGGGCTTACTTCCAGGTGGTGGCGGTGTGGTGCGTATGGTACGCCTGCTGGGTTTACAGAATGCATTCCCATTCCTTATGGAAGGCAAGCAATTCGGGGTAGATAAAGCCAAGTCTTTAGGTTTGGTCAATGAGCTTGCGGATAGCGAGCAAGACATGCTGGACAAAGCGATTGCTTGGATCAAAGCCAATCCAAAATCTCAACAGCCTTATGATGTGAAAGGTTATAAAATTCCGGGTGGCGATCCTAAAACACCTGCGGTTGCTCAGATTCTGGCAATTGCACCAGCAATGCTACGTGATAAAACCAAGGGCTGTTATCCAGCGCCTGAAGCGATTATGGCTGCCGCGGTTGAAGGCGCTCAAGTTGATGTAGATACAGCTTTCCGAATAGAGGGCCGTTACTTCACTTATCTTGCAACAGGGCAAGTTGCCAAGAATATGATTGGAACATTCTGGCATGGTTTGAATGCAATTAAAGCAGGTGCAAGTCGTCCTAAAAACATTGCCAAGTGGCAAGCGACCAAAGTGGGTGTACTTGGTGCAGGCATGATGGGCGCGGGTATTGCATATTCGACAGCAATCAAAGGCATTCAAGTTGTGCTAAAAGATGTTTCTGTGGAAAATGCTGAAAAGGGTAAAGCCTATAGTCAAAAACTATTGGATAAACGTGTTTCGCAAGGTCGTATGAGCGCGGAAAAACGTGATCAAGTTTTAAGTTTGATTACCGCAACGGCATCTGCAGAAGACTTAAAAGGCTGTGATTTGATTATCGAAGCTGTATTTGAAAACCAAGAATTAAAAGCCAAAGTGACTCAAGAAGCGGAACAATTTCTTGCCAATAATGGTGTCATGGCCTCAAATACATCAACATTACCGATCACGGGTTTAGCCAAAGCCTCTAAAGATGATACGCATTTTATTGGTCTACATTTCTTTAGTCCTGTCGATAAAATGCAATTGGTTGAAATCATCAAAGGTAAAAACACCTCTGCTGAAACCTTAGCAAAAGCCTATGACTATGTGCAACAAATTGGCAAAACGCCAATTGTGGTCAATGATAGCCGTGGTTTCTTCACCAGCCGTGTGTTTGGTACATTTGTGCAAGAAGGTCTACGTTTACTGCACGAGGGCGTACATCCTGCACGTATTGAGATGGCAGCACTAAAAGCAGGTATGCCAGTGGGCCCATTGGCGATTCAAGATGAAGTGGCATTAACGCTTTCTGAGCATGTGGCCAAAGAAACCCGTAAAGCACTTCAGGCTGAAGGTAAGGATTTACCACTTTCAGGTGCTGATGATGTTATTGAAACCATGATTCACACCTTTGAACGTAAAGGCAAGGCTGCAGGTGCTGGTTTTTATGAGTATCCAGAAGGTGGTAAAAAGCATCTTTGGGATGGCTTAAGCCATTGGACGAAAAATGTTGATATTTCTGAGCAGGAAATGATCGACCGTTTCCTATTTGTTCAAGCTTTAGATACCTTACGTTGCTATGAAGAGCATGTCTTGGAATCTGTGATTGATGCCAATATTGGTTCGATTTTTGGTATTGGCTTTGCGCCGTGGACGGGTGGTGCGATTCAATTCTTAAATCAGTATGGTTTAGAAAAAGCTCTAGTTCGAGCGAACTCGCTTGAAGCAAAATATGGCGAACGTTTTAAAGCACCGCAAAAGTTAATTGATCAAATTCCACATGGAAAGATTATCTGATTTTTATATATTGCTTTAAAAATTGTAGATGAATGTCTCAAGCATAGATTAGACAATGATTTGCACAGAAAGAGGTCAAGTACCTCTTTCTTTTTTCGAATAGATTTTACTTTTTATAGAATAAAAGTGTATGAAAAACATGCAAAACCAGTTAGTATCTGGCTACAGCTTTAGTACAAAAAATGTCAGTAACACTTATAAAATAAAGAGAGAAAAGCAATGTCACAAAATAAAACCGAAGATCAATATAATGCGATTGATTGGTTTAAAAAATGTCTAAGTAATTATGCCAACTTTTCTGGGCGTGCTCGCCGTAAAGAATATTGGTACTTTGTATTGATACAGTTTGTTGTACTGATCATTGCAGTGATTTTAGACTCAATCATTTTTAAAAAACCGTTTGTGTTGTATTTGATCACTGTATTAGCACTGATCGTGCCTTCAATTTCAGTTGCAGCTCGCCGTTTACATGATATAGGAAAGACAGGTTGGTGGTATCTGCTTATCTTTGTTCCTTTTGGTGCCTTTGTTTTAATTTACTGGTTTGCTTCAGATACCAAGCCTGAAACAAATCAATGGGGTGGTCCTGCAAAGTAATTTTTGCAGATTAAAAAATAGGGCATTTGCCCTATTTTTTATGAATTAAATCAAAGCTAAATTTTATCTATCAAGCGAATATTTTATAGGTTAAATCGTGATAAAAGTGGATTGATTTGGTGTGTGATGGTGTTGCTAAATTTGAAAAAATAGCAATAATCGAAGGACCGACTAAAGTCTGATACTTCCCTTATAAAAGGATTGGGAATTCACATGGATTTAATACAAAGCAATGGTCAACCCCGTTATGGGCGTTTTAAAGATGTGCCGAGTAAGATTAATGTTAATCAATATATCTACAAAACCCCGTATGGCAAAGTATTAACAGGTTGGCGTAAACATTTAAAATATAAAAAGTTTAAGTTTTGTGGTATCCAGCATGAACACTATTCTATCGGTATTGCAATTGCAGATATTGGTTGGGCAGGGCATGGCTTTATTTATGTCTATGACCATTCAACGAATGAAGTTTTAGAATGGAATGCCAATACGATTTTAGGGCGAGGGACAAGCTTAGATGAGCAACCTTTGTATAGCCAAAGTCACTTTAGTAAATCACCTTTTGAATTTGAAATGCAACATGCCAATGGTGTGCGTTATATACGGGCAACTCGAAATGGTGAAGAGCAGTTAAAAGCCCGCATTTTTTGTGCAGGAACAGAGCCTTTAAGCTTGTGTAGTCCCAATGGTATTAATGGTTGGACCTATACGCAAAAGAAAACCACCTTGGCTGTAGAAGGCTTCTTTATCAATAAAGATAAAGTGCGTATAGATTTTAATGAAAAAACTTTGGCATCTCTCGATGACACCTGTGGGTTTTTAAGACCCGAAACAGCGTGGTTTTGGTTATCGTGTAACTTTTGGGATACGCAAGGAAACCGTATAGGCTTAAACCTCGCTTCAGGTGTAAATGAGAGTTTTGGCAATGAAAATTGTTTGTGGGTCAATGGCGTTCTATATGCAGTTGCCGATGTACTGTTTGAAAAGTTAGATGCAAACCTGTGGTCAATTCGCTCTTTAGACCAGAAATTAAACCTGACAGTAGAAACCGGCTGGCGGAGATTTGAAAACTTAAATTTACGTTTGGTGGGGAGTCAGTTTAGCCAATGGCAATCACGCATTAGTGGTACGGTCGAATCTGAAGTGGGTGAGTGTATTCAGTTAGATCAAGCCTATGGCTTGTTGGAACAGCATTACGCGAAATGGTAAGGCTGTTCTTATTTAAAGCTTTTTTAACCTTATAAAGCAGCCTTCCAAAATGCTTCACCTGCTTGAATCGGATCATTGGTTTCGGCCAAAACATCGACCCAAACCTGATATTGTCGAATCACAGGGTGTTGGCTCGGATGAAAATCAGGCTTAAACCAATCTAAGTATTGTTCACGCATTGCTGATAATTTACCGTGTTTGCCAAAAAACCATGGAATACCTTTGAGTGCAAATTGAGCACGTTGCAAACGACTGAATCCATCGTATTTAAGCATGACATTGGCACGGTAAAAGGTAAATCCAAACATTTGTAAAGTGACAAAGGCAAGCGCAAATTTACGTAAGTTTTCAGGAACTTCTCCCACCTCTTTCATGACATCAAAAGCGACATCTCGATGTTCCATTTCTTCGATTGAATGCCAAGCAAATAGAGCACGAACAAAAGGGTGAACCTCTGCTAAAGTCTCTTGTTTACTATAAAAAGTTTCTGCCATTAATGCGGTAAGATGTTCTGCTGCGGCAGTCATGGCAATGTTGTACTGTTTGGAACGATGTTTCAGTATATGCTCGAAATGTGCACCCATAAATTTTACAAACTGATCAACAGGCATGCCTTGGTGCAGCATTTCTTCATTCATTTTGTCATGTGCAATACCGTGCTGTGCTTCCTGTCGAATAAAATCCGTGACACGTTGCTGTAAATCAGGATCGGTGATTTTGTCACGCAGTGCCCGAACACTTTGAATGAAATATCTTTCACCTACAGGAAAGGTCAGACTCAGCGCATCAAACATACGGGTACGAAAAGGGTCATTATCAAACCAAAAGCGTGGAACTTCATTCAATCTAAAATCTAAATTGCTGCGAACCACAGGATCAACTTGGTGTTTTACATATGCATTCATTGTTTTATTTCTCGCATTATTCAGTTCAAATCCCTACTCAGGATAGAACTGATCGGTTTATATCAAGACAGCTATAGTCCAGCCTGCCAAAATGCATCACCTGCTTGAATAGGATCATTGGTTTCAGCCATCGTATCGACCCAAACTTGATATTGTCGAATTACAGGGTGTTGGCTCGGATGAAAATCTTTTTTAAACCAGTCTAAATATTCATTTTTCATTGCAGATAAAATCCCTTTTTTACCGAAGAACCAAGGCAATCCTTGCGTTGCCATTTTTAAACGTTCTATACGGCTGAATCCATCATGTTTAAGCATGATATTGGCACGGTAGAGGGTAAAGTTGAACATCATTATGGTGGTAAAGGCTAAAGCAAATCGACGTAAGTTGTCAGGGACCTCACCGACTTGTTGCATCACATCAAAGGCCACATCTCGATGCTCCATTTCTTCAATAGAATGCCACGCCAGTAAGGCCCGGACATAAGGATGTGCTTCAGATAAGGTTGCCTTATGGCGATAAAATGTTTCTGCCATCAAAGCGGTGAGATGTTCAGCGGCAGCTGTCATCGCAATATTGTATTGAGGCGAGCGTTGGCTCAATTCAAATTTAAAAATCTTACTTAAAAGTTGGATAAATTGATCGACAGGCATGCCTTGATCTTTCATGACCTGATTCATTTTGTCATGTGCAATACCATGTTGTGCTTCTTGACGAATAAAATCAGCAACACGTTGTTGTAAATCTGGATCGGTGATTTTGTCACGGAAGAGTCGGACACTTTCTATGAAATAGCGCTCACCATCAGGGAAGGTCAGACTGAGTGCGTCAAATAGTCGCGTGCGAAATGGATCTCCACCAAACCAGAAGCGAGGGACTTCCTCAAGTTTAAAGTTGAGCTTGGTTCGAACCACTGGATCGACCTGATATGTAACTAATGCATTCATTTTATTTTACTTGCATCACTGTTGATGATTTCAGTATGTCGGGATTTTGCAAGTTTGTTTTGACAGATATTGCCATTTTTTATACATTTTACGACAAAATGAAAATTTGCAATGTCAATTTTCTAAGTTAAAGGATTAAAAAGAGTGCAAGACGATGCAGGAATTACAGATCCCAAATGGTTATTTTCATCTCTGGCAGATGTATCTGTCTGAACGAGGGATTGATCTTGCGACGCTTGATTTCTTACAAGCGGATGAAAAAAAACATTTAATTGGAATTTTGTCACAGCCGATTGATACACAATCTTCCTATTTCTTCTTTCATCAACTGATTGAAAAAACCAAACAAGCGCTAGATTGCCCTCAGATCGTTTTTGAAATGGCAGAATATGTGCGACCTGAGCATTTTGGTGTTTTGGGCTATATGGCATCACGAAGTACAACCGTGGCAGAAGCTTTACAAAATATTATGCGCTTTAGTCGTTTGGTGATTGATGGTGACGAAGTTATTCCAATGCAAATGCAGCTCAAGGGAGAATATGTACATTTAATTTGGCCCTTTCATCATGAAAAATACATTCTTATTAATGAATTTACCAATGCGTTAATGATGCATCTCGCGCGTAAAATTGTACCGCCAAACCAATTTCCATTACATGCGGTGCATTTTGCTCATGCACCACAAATGGCGATGTATCATTATCTAAAGTTCTACGGCTGTGAAGTCTCTTTCCATCAACCGCAATACAGTTTTGTCTTAGCCTCAGCAGGTTT
Organism: Acinetobacter sp. RIT698; assembly: GCF_009668065.1. Lineage (NCBI taxonomy): Bacteria > Pseudomonadati > Pseudomonadota > Gammaproteobacteria > Moraxellales > Moraxellaceae > Acinetobacter > Acinetobacter sp. RIT698. The sequence goes on along the minus strand of NZ_WJYH01000045.1, from coordinate 24,060 downwards.
AAATTTAAAAATCCAGCAGGCAGATCCGTCCTTAATGCAGCTTTTGGTCAAGCAGGCAGAGGAAGCTATTGCATCTAAACCTCGCTATGAAACCATTGCTCAGCGTTTACATTTGATTGTGGCAGAATATTTAAAGTTAAAACAACAAGCCCCAAAAATTGAAGAACTTACTCAAGAACTTCATATATCCACCCGGACTTTACAACGACAGTTAAGTGACTTACAGACGTCGTTTAAAAAAATTGTAGAGATTGAACGGATGAAGCGTTGTGATTTTTTATTGGAAAGCCACATGCCGTTCAGTGAAATTGCGATGCAGTTAGGTTATTCAGATCAGTCAGCTTTAACCAGAGCATATAAGGCTTTTAGTGGGCAGACCCTGCTCGAGAAAAAACAACAGTTGAAGTCATTGTGAAAAAACAGTTCAAATAAATTATGGTTTAAAAAAAGCACTTAGATAGTATTGCTACTATCTAAGTGCTTAGTATGATTGTAATTTTTTAATTTATGCACAAAACACAGGTTGATCTGATTGTTGAATTGGTTTTTTAAAACCATGATTCAGCATGATTTCAAGTTATCTTTAATTTAGGAAATCTAAATACGATTGCCAAGATTGCAAATATCGCCAATACCCAACAATAATAAATCGAACCAATCAGCTCAACAGGGGACAGTTTGGCAATTGAGCATGCAAGTAATAGTTGTGCACCGTATGGAATCAAGCCCTGAACCACACAAGAGAAAATATCCATAAATGCAGCAGCACGTTTGGGATCAACAGCATATTCTTTGGCAACTTCTCTTGCCATGTCTCCAGATAAGATGATGGCAACCGTATTATTTGCGACAAACACATTTGAGAAAACCACAAGGAAGCTAATTCCAATTTCTCCCGCACGTTGTTGACCGATTTTAAATCGACGGGTTAAGGCATAAATATGTTGAATTAACCATTCTAAACCGCCTTCTTTTTGCATAATCGCCGATAAACCACCTAAGAACATAGAGAGTAAGGCAACTTCAAACATACCCACAAAACCATCATAAATAGCGGCATTGTATTTAAGTAGGGTAAATTCAGGATTTTCAATGATGCCAAGACAACCCGAAAGTACTATTCCAATGGTCAGTACTGCAAGTACATGTAAACGTGTAAATGCTAAAAAGAATACGATCACATAAGGCAAAATAAGCCATAAGTTATAGTTTTTATATTCAATGGTTTGTGCATGATGGCTGGTCAAAATATAAATCAATATGGTGATGATCGCAGCAGGCAATGCGATCCAGATATTCACTCGAAATTTATCACGCAGTTCTACATTTAGGCTTCGAGTCGCTGCAATGGTGGTATCTGAAATCATGGATAAGTTATCACCAAACATTGCCCCGCTGACCACAGCACCAATTGCATAAATGGGCTGAATATCCGTTGCTTGAGAAAAACCAAAAGCAATCGGCGCACATGCAGCAATGGTTCCCATCGATGTTCCCATTGCTGTGGCAATAAAGGCCGAAATGATGAAAAGCATCGGAAGGACAAATTCAGATGGAATAATCGATAAACCAAATTGAACAGTGGAGTCCACACTACCGATTGCACTGGTTACGCTGGCAAAGGCACCTGCAAGCATAAAGACCATAAACATCAAAATTAAATTGGGATGGCTTGCACCATGCAAAAATGTTTCTATAGCGGCATTGATTTTCCCTCTATACAGCAGGATGGCCAAAATAATTGCAGGAAGAGCAGCAATAGGGGCTTTCACTTGATAAAAAGCAAACTCAGTACCAATGATCGTGTGATAAATACCACTGCCTAAAAAAATGGCTAAAAAAACAATAAGCGGCAAGAGCGCAAGCACGCTGGCTTGCACTTTAGCCTGAGAATGTGTGGTCATAAGAGGAGATAAAAAATCAGAATCCTGACTAGTATAAACAGCTTTTGCAATTTCTGAAAAATAATTAAGTGATGTGGGTGATAGGGTGTTTGGCTGTAGGGTAATGATTTAACTTTATTTTTTACTCATAATGATATTTTTTTGTAAGCTTGAAAATAGGTAGCTTTGATCATTGTCCTCAACTTGAAAATAGCGCTAAATGTATCCATGGGTTGTTTTATTATTGGTGATATAAAACAAGATACGCGAGAGCGACTATGTGACTCTATCCTTTGAGTAAAAAATAGCGTTACAATGCAGTGTCTTGTATTTATACATTTGGATGATTAAACCGTAAATAAATCCATTTTGAATTTATTTACTGGTGTTTAATGATCTAAAAACTCCTCAAGTTTGAACAATTCAAGGAATGTACAATCCTATGTCACGTTTAGCCACTCGTTTTGCACAGCTTAAATCTCAACAGCGTAAGGCTTTGGTTTCTTATGTTATGGCGGGTGATCCTCAACCACATGTAACCGTACCATTGTTACATCAAATGGTTGCAGCAGGCGTAGACGTAGTTGAACTTGGATTGCCATTTTCCGATCCTATGGCAGATGGTCCAGTGATTGCACTTGCAGCAGAGCGCGCTTTAGCTGCGGGTACCAATACCTTTGATGCCTTGAATATGGTTAAAGAATTTCGCCAAAAAGATACAACAACGCCAGTTGTTTTAATGGGGTATTTAAACCCTGTAGAAGTGATTGGTTATGAAAAGTTTGTAGCTTATGCGAATGACTGTGGTGTTGATGGTGTACTTCTTGTGGATTTACCACCTGAAGAAGCACAAGATTTAGATGAAGTATTGCAAAAGTACAATATGGATCAAATCTTCTTGCTTGCACCAACCTCTACCGATGAACGTATTCAGCATGTAGTGAAACAAGCAAGTGGCTTTATTTACTATGTGTCTCTAAAAGGCGTAACGGGTGCAGCAACATTGGATACAACGGAAGTTGCAGCACGTATTGAAAAAATCAAAACCTTTACCGATATTCCAGTTGGGGTAGGTTTTGGGATTAGTGATGCCGCTTCTGCAAAAGCCGTAGGTCAAGTTGCTGATGCAGTGATTGTTGGAAGTGCTTTTGTCAAACCATTTGCAAATCTTGCACCAGAACAAGCTGTTGAAGCAGCAGTGAATAAAGTCAAGGAGCTTCGAGCCGCGCTCGATGAGTTAGTATGAATCAAGAAGTGAAATCAGGGAAAATCCTCAGCGCAACAACGCCGTGGACAGATCGTACAGTTCCAGGCATCCATATGCCTGACCAACAACAAACACTCAAAGCGACGTTTACAGAACCAACCATTGAGTGCCCTGAATGTCATGCACTCGTGACTCGTACTGCAATGTCTTTCAATGCCTATGTTTGTCCATCATGCGATGAACATTTGAAAATGAAAGCACGTGATCGTTTAAATTGGTTTTTTGATAATGTGACCACTGAACTTGGTCAAGAATTTGCAGCAAAAGATCCTTTACATTTTGTAGACAGCAAGCCTTATCCAGAGCGTATTAAAGAAGCGCAGGAAAAAACAGGTGAAACTGAAGCCCTTGTGGTGATGCAAGGTCAAGTTAAAAATATTGCAATGGTTGCATGCGCATTTGAATTCGACTTTATGGCTGGATCAATGGGTACTGTGGTCGGTGACCGTTTTGTACAAGCTGCTGAAAAAGCGATTAAAGATAAGCAACCACTGATTTGTTTTGCTGCTTCAGGCGGTGCTCGTATGCAGGAAGGCATGTTGTCTTTGATGCAAATGGCGCGTACCTCTGCGGCGATTCAAAAAATCAAAGATGCGCATCTTCCGTATATCGTGGTATTAACCCATCCAGTGTATGGTGGTGTAACAGCATCATTGGCAATGTTAGGTGATGTACATATTGCTGAACCTAAAGCGATGATCGGTTTCGCAGGTAAACGTGTGATTGAACAAACAGTACGTGAGAAGCTGGAAGAACCGTTCCAACGTGCGGAATTTTTGCTTGATCATGGTGTAATCGATCAAATTGTTCATCGTCACGCATTACGTGATACTGTATATCGTATTGTAGCGAAACTGATGAATTTGCCTTGAACAACCAAACAGCACCTTTAAATACTGATGATTTACAAACATGGCTCGATTATTGGAGCCATGTTCACGTTACAGGGATTGATTTAGGCTTAGAGCGCGTGATTCCTGTGGCAGAACAACTCGGGGTGATTAACCCTAAAGCCAAAGTGATTACCGTTGCTGGAACAAATGGCAAAGGTTCAACCACAACAACACTCGCTGCGATTCTGAATGCGCAAGGGCTGAATGTTGGTTTATACCAGTCTCCACATATTTATCGTTTTAATGAACGGGTTAAACTGGCTGGACAAGAAGTTGATAATCAAACTTTGATTGATGCTTTTGTTGCGGTTGATCAAGCCCGCCGTATTTGTGATTTATCTTTATCTTTTTTTGAAGCCACAACTTTGGCCGCATTTGTTATTTTTAAACAAAAACAATGTGATGTTTGGGTACTTGAAGTTGGTCTTGGTGGTCGTTTGGATGTTGTCAATGTGATTGATCCAGATGTGGCTGTGATTACCAATATTGGTTTAGACCATACTGATTGGCTTGGCGATACAATTGAAAAAATTGCTTATGAAAAAGCCGGTATTATTCGAGCAAATATCCCTGTCATTTTTGCCGGTACACAAGACATACCACAAGCGATACAACATAAAGTACAAGAAACCAATGCCACGCTGTATGCGCTAAACCATGATTATTTTTATGATAATTCAGAAGATGGTCAATCTTGGAATTTTGCAAGCTCAGGAACGACTTTAAAACTTCCTTTAGGACACTTGGCACTGGAAAATATTTCTGCTGCTGTCGCTGCAATTTTGGTGAGCGGTTTAACGGTTTCACAACAGGCGATTTCGCAAGGTATTCAGAACGCACAATTGTCAGGGCGCTTTGAAATTAGAAAAATACACGATAAAACAGTAATTTTTGATGCGGGACACAATCCGCATGGTGTAGAATTTTTGTTAAAGCAATTGCGAAAATTCCTAGAATACAATAAACAGTACACAGAAGTTGTCTCTGTTTTTTCAATGTTGTCCGACAAAGATGTAGATTCTGTGGTCAAGTTGTTGAAAAATACTGTATTAAAGTGGAAAATTGCACCGTTAACTGTGCCTCGTGCGGCATCATTGGAACAATTACAAACTGCTTTACAGCATGAGACAGTTGAACAGTTTGATTGTGTACAAGCAGCATTTCAATCAGCGCTTGCAGAAACCAATAATAATCAGCTGATTTTGGTGTGTGGTTCATTCCATACCTTAGAAGCGGTCTGGGAGTATTTAGACGAATGTCAATGAATAACAAACAACGCTGGATGGGTGGTGTTGTTTTATTAAGTGGTGGTGTTCTATTGGCGGCATTGCTTCTAAAAGGTAAAGAAGAAATCCACCAAAGCCAAGCAGAGACACAGCCGACAAGCCAAGCTCAGCAAAATAAAGCGGCACCTGCTGGTGAGCCTGTACAATTGCAGCCGTTGACTGTCGATGTTGCGACTGAAAAACGTCTGTTAGAAGAGCAGAAGCGTGCCCGTGAAAAAGCGGTTGCTGAACAAGAAGCAAAAGCAGCAGATTTTTTACGTATGCAACAACAGGCAGAAGCAGATGCTGCACGTAAAGCAGCTGAAGAGTATGCTGCTGCAAATGCAAGACGTGGTGCAGCTGCTGCGGCAGCACAGGAAGGGGCTGATATTCCTCCTGAGCTGGTACAGGATGAAAAAGCCAAAGCACAACAGAAAGCAGCAGAGCAGAAAAAACTTGAACAGCAAAATGCTCAATTAAAGCAAAAAGCCGATGCTGAAAAAAAGTTAGCTGAGCAGAAGCGTCAAGCTACCGCAGAAGCAGATAAAAAAGCCGCTGAAGAAAAGAAACGTAAATTAGAAGAACAACAAAAAGCAGATGAAAAACGTAAGCTAGATGCTGAAAAGAAAGCCGCTGCTGAGAAAAAGCAAGCGGAAGACAAGAAAGCAGAAGCGGATAAAAAACACAAAGCACAAGAAGAAGCAAAGAAAAAAGCGGAAGCTGAAAAAGCACGTGATTTGCTTGAAAATGGTGATAAGCAATGGATGGTACAAGTTGCGCTTGCCGCCAATGAAGCCAATGCCGATGCTGTCGCTGCTAAATTACGTGCCAAAGGGTATAAAGTGACCAAGAGTCCAACCTCAAAAGGTATTCGTATTATGGTTGGACCATCGAAAGATCGAGAGACTGCGGATTCAGCACGTAAGAAGATCAATTCTGATGCGAGTCTAGGCATGAAGTCGGCTTGGGTAATCGAGTGGGTACCTCTAGACCGACGTTAAACGCTATGAGTTAGGTATTTGTGGTTAAAGATGGATTCGCGAGCTGCTCACGGATCCATTTTATATTTTCAGGGGTAAAAAGTTTTTCAATATTGCCCCAGATTGGATGAAAGCCATAACCGCCATGCTTCATTTCATTTAAAGCATCATTCACAGACCAGTTCTCAAAAATAATTCGGTACATTGCAACACTTGCCCCAGTACGATCAGAACCATGATAGCAATGGATTAAAACCTTCTGGTTGTGGGCTTTTGCGATTTGAATTGTTTTCATGACATTGAGTAGATCATGACGATCAATTGCCCAAGTATTGATCGGGATATGAACCAATTGAAAGTTTTGTTTTGAAAGTACTGTTTTATCTTTATTGCGACTTCTTAAATTAATCACGACATCAATTTGATTGGTTTTTAACTCAGGAATAAGTTCAGCACTGGGTTGTTCACTACGAAAAACGGTGTCACTGATCCGATAAAAATTATACTGTGGAGCAACGATGCTTCCCCATTGTTTTGGGCGCTCATGATCTGGAAGTGCAGCAGTTGTCATACATGCTGAAAGCTGTACGCTGAGTGCGAAAATAGTGGTATAACGTAATAATTGAGATTTAAGCATGTTTTAAATATCGGTCTAGTTCAACAGGATCGTGGGCACAGATAATTTCAATTTTTGCTTCATTCTGTGCAAGCTGTTGCAGTTGTGATAATGTTTTTAAGCGCAATGTATTATCTTCCGCTAGGAGATATTCAATTTTGTCGAGCGCGCGTAATCTATTCTTGGGGTTGAGTTCTAGATGATTAAAATAAGCATCGCCACAGAACAATAACCATCTATCTTGTTGTTTGATCGCTATACCGCAGTGTCCTACAGTATGGCCGACTAAAGGAATCAATAGAATTTCATCATTGAAAATATTAAAGCCTTGAACTTTTTGGAAATTGAACCATGCTTCGCCATTTTTAGGTTCAAGAAAATTCCAGTAACGATGATTTTTAAATTGTTGCGGCCGATAGCGCAATTTGTTCATGACTGAAAGTTTTTGTGCTGCATTAAACTCACTGGATAAGATGTGAACTGTTGCATTGGGAAAGTCTGAAATACCACCAGCATGATCTAAGTCTAAATGACTCACCAAAATATGTTGAACATCAGATGGTTTAAAACCCAATTGTTGAATTTGAGAAATGGCTGTGAGATTGAAATCAGCTTGTATCCCACTGATTTTAGTAAAAGCTTTACCTAAGCGGGTTTGCGGATGTAGGTAGTCTTGCATCCCAAAACCGGTATCGACCAATACAAGACCTTTGTCTGTTTCAATCAATAGGCAATGACACACCATTTTGCCATACAAACCTTTTTGTCCGTATAGTGGTGCGCATATCGGACACATGGTTCCACAATGTAAATGATGTACCTTATAAATCATAATTAAGCATTTGTTTTTAGGATTGTGCTTTGTTTATAAACTGAATTGAGAAAAATACCAATCTAAAAATATAATTGTTGTGTAATTGATAGATCTCAAATCACAGCTCATGGAATGGTGATTTTTAAGCGTTTACGTGTTGAAAAACCAGAGCCGTTGTTTCCCCAGACCGAAACAATATAAGTTTCATTTTTTAATAAACACGGTTTTGCTGTGGGGTGTTGGAATGCACTTCCCCAAATACTCAGTTCATCATTGAACCCTTTTTTGAGCCTGATCTGTTGCTTATTATTTGCTTGATGAATGCTTACTTGATGAGTATTAACCTGTTGCTGATCTTCGGGGTGAGGCATGTGGGAGTGTTCAATTTCACAAATAAGGGTATGATTTTGTATAGATTGAATTTTTAGCTTATTGAAACCTAAATAATATTCATCCAAGAAAATGTTTTCTAAAATGATTTCATGCTGTTCATGATAAATATGAACATTGGGTGATTTAATAAAGGGATAGCTGATAAGTACCCCAAGAATAATGACCAAGACATAAAGAATTTTTTTCATATTTAATCTTAATTTTAAAGATGTTAAATAATTTAATTTTTTTCAAGGGCATGTTCGATAATTAAATAGCACATCTCTCTTAAACAAACATTTCGAGTTTCAAACTGCAAGACCAAACGTTTTAGTTCATTGACTGCTAAAAAGAACTGAAAGTTTTTTGCTAAGGGATTTTTAACGAAAGAGACATGTAACACACGAACTTGTGATTCCGGTGTCCAAGGCTTTTCAACAAATAAAATTTGATCATTTTGTACATTATTAATATTTAATAATGTGGTGAATAAATCCATCGCATCTTACTTCTATCAAGCCTTGATTCTTTAATCACTTAACAATGATTAAATATATTTCGGTACTTATTCAAAAGCGCTTACATCGCCTACACCACGACGGATAATTTCAGGGTTCGTTCCTGATAAATCAACGATACTGGTGGTGGTTAAGGTACCTAAACCACTGTCAATAAACACATCAATACGTTTTTCCAATAATTGTTCAATATCGTAGGGATCATCCATTGGTGCATCTTGACCAGGTAAAATCAAAGTACTGGTCAGTAAGGGTTCTCCCAACTCTTTTAATAGCATCTGACAGACGGGATTACTTGGAACACGTAAGCCGATGGTTTTTTTCTTGGGATGCATCAAGCGTCGCGGAACTTCACTGGTTGCGGGTAAAATATATGTGGTTACGGCTGGGGTATTGGCTTTAAGTAGACGATACATTGCATTGTCTACTTTGGCATAGGTTGCAATATCAGATAAATCTGCACAGATAATCGCGTATTGATGCTTTGCCCCTAGACCGCGGATCTGAGCAATACGCTCCATTGCACTTTTATTTCCAATCTGACAGCCGATTGCATAAGCCGCATCAGTTGGGTAAACCACAACATCACCTGCTCGAATTCTTTCGACTGCTTGGCTGATTAAACGTGGTTGAGGATTGTCAGGATGTACTCTTAAATGCAGCATATTTATTCTCCTGATTTATTGTTAATTCAATTATTACTTGGGAAAGTAAATCGTTGCAATCAATGTTTTAAAAAAATTACGGGTTTAATCAAGATCGTTACGATTAAATTCAGTGCTTTGTAATGTTTTGCCACCTCGAGTACATAGACAAATACACTGAATGAAGTGCTTTGCATCGCGTGGAAGTTTGGTTTTACCCGAAAAAAAATCCTGAACTTGTGCATAAACATTGTCTTTAAATGTCGAGCCGTCACCACCTTCACCAGTCAGATTATCCAGCGAAACTCGAAATTTTCGTCCAAATGCTTTGGAAAATAACCATTCAATGGCTTGAGGCTTGATTTCAACCTGCTCAAATAAGGCTTGCTGTTCAGCTGTACGACCATCGGGTGCATACCAATAACCGAGATCAGGCAATAAACGGCGCTGTTCTCCGGCAATGCTCCAATGACTAATTTCGTGCAGAGCGCTGTTGAAAAAACCATGCGCAAACTGAATACGGGCAGGGCTGTGTTCGCTAGCAGGGAAATACTCTGGTTCAAAATCACCACGAACAAGCGTCACATTTAAGTGGGAAAACCAGTGATTAAAGTGTAAGATAAGCCAATCAACGTGTTGCACTTCTGTTTGTAAGTTAGCCCATGATAAGCGTTGCACATCGGTGGCTTGCAATGTGTTTTCAGAAGTTAAATGCGTATTGAATTGTAATGAAGTAGTGACTTCAGGTTGCGGCTGCAACTGATGCATGGCTTGTATTACTCAAGAGATCTGTCTAAATAAGTACAAAATTGTATCTTAATCTTTGACAGAGTACCTATGAATTTGTAGAATTGCCGCCTTAATTATGTCAGCAAATACCTTTCCGGCACAGATAGAGCCGTTTAAATGGGCTGAACAAGGCTTTACATGGTCAGGTACCCTGCCATTGTCTCGCTTTGTTCGTATTTCCCGTGAAGCTGTTGGATCAATTGATGATCAATTGATCAATATAGACTGTAAGCTATCAATGGATGCGTATCATCGTATTGTTTGGCTAGATGGTCATGTAGATACTAAAGTTCCAATGGAATGTCAGCGTTGTCTGGATTCTGTTGAAATTACGCTAGTTTCTGACTTCCATTTGGCTTTAATAGATGATGAGTCACTGATAGAGCGCTTGGATGAGGATGCTGATTTCATCGTACTAGGTGAAAGTGAAGCAACAATTAAAGGGGATTATTTAACCAATACTCCTTCGACTGTTGATTTACTTGCACTTTTAGAAGATGAATTGTTATTGTTGATGCCTCTGTCTCCTAAGCATGACGCTTGTGAACATAAGCATCAACCAGCCGTTCAGGACACTGTTGAAGAAAAACGGGATAATCCGTTTGAAGTTTTGGCAGGTTTGAAGGGTAAACTTAACTAAATTTTGTGTTATACTGTTAAGTTAAGACAACCGAATTTGTTCTGATCCATTTTTTCGATTTGTAAGGAGCCATCATGGCCGTTCAGCAAAACCGTAAAAGTCGCTCTCGCCGTGACATGCGCCGTTCACATGACGCTTTAACCGAGAATGCATTAACTGTAGACCAAACTACTGGTGAAACTCACCGTCGTCACCACGTGACTAAAGATGGTTTCTACCGTGGTCGTCAATTATTCGCTAAAGCAGCTGATGCTGAATAATTGGTGAACTATTAAGCGCAAGCTTAGTAAAAAAATGGGAGCGAAAGCTCCCTTTTTTTGTTTTCAATGACTGGGTTTTTTGTTGTATTTCGCAATTAAATAAATTTTTTTTTAATGTAAAATTGCGCCATCGGAAACGATCAAGATTAAATAAGGGACTTTTTATATGTCTGCCAAACGACTCGAACAAGCAGCTCAAGCAACAAAAACTGCATTTTTGTTTCCAGGTCAAGGTTCACAAAAAGTGGGTATGCTTGCTGAACTTGCAGAACAGTTTAGTGGTGTACAAGAAACCTTTACTGAAGCATCAGATGCCATCGGTTTTGATTTATGGCACATTGCACAAAGCGGTGAAGGTTTAGATCAAACTGAAAATACTCAACCTGTTTTATTGACAGCAAGTATTGCTTTATGGCGTGTATGGTTAGATCTTGGTGGTGTTGCGCCAAAATACCTCGCAGGTCATTCATTAGGCGAATACAGTGCTTTAGTTGCTGCAGAGTCGATGACTTTGGCAGATGCAGTCAAGTTGGTAAATTTACGCGGTAAATTGATGCAAAGTGCTGTGCCTCAGGGGCAAGGCGCGATGGCGGCTATTCTCGGTCTAGATGACGCGAAAGTACTTGAACTGTGCGAGCAAGCCAATGTGCAAGGCCGTGGTTCTGTTGAAGCTGCAAACTATAATGCACAAGGCCAAGTTGTTATCGCAGGAGACAAAACTCTAGTCGAAGCTGTCATGACTGTTGCCAAAGAAAACGGCGGTAAAGCAATTGCATTACCTGTATCTGTACCATCACATTGTTCTCTAATGAAACCTGCTGCCGAACAGTTTGCAGAAGCTTTGGAACAAACTGCCATTGAGCTACCAAGTATTCCTGTAATACAAAATGTCAATGCTGGAATCGCGACAGATACAAGCCAATTACGCTTAGCATTAACGGCGCAACTGTATCAGTCAGTACAGTGGACTAAAACCATGCAATTCATCCAAGACCAAGGTATTCAGTATGTTGCTGAATGTGGTCCAGGTAATGTATTGGCGAATTTAGCAAAACGTTTACCAAATATCGAAAAAGCATTTCCACTCGATACACAAAGTCGTATGGAAGATGCACTGAATGCTATCTTAGTGGCTGAAGGGAAAATTGCATGACACAAGAACGCAAAGTCGCATTAGTGACAGGCGCGAGCCGAGGGATTGGTGCTGCCATCGCTCAGCAATTGATTCAAGACGGTTATTTTGTTGTAGGTACGGCAACATCAGCAGCGGGCGCAGAAAAACTTTCAACAGTTTTTGCTGAAAACGGTGCTGGTGCATTACTTGATGTACGTGATGGTGCTGCAATTGATGCATTGGTATCTGACATTGAACAAAAATATGGTTCAGTGATGATACTTGTGAACAATGCAGGGATTACCAAAGACAATTTATTGTTACGTATGTCTGAAGATGATTGGGACGATATTCTCAATATTCATCTTAAAGCTGTATTCCGCTTATCTAAACGTGTATTGAAAGGTATGACCAAAGCTCGCTTTGGACGCATTATCAATATCAGTTCTGTTGTTGCGCATTTTGCTAACCCAGGACAAGCCAACTATTCTGCTGCAAAAGCAGGGATTGAGGCTTTCAGTCGCAGTCTTGCAAAAGAAATGGGAAGCCGTCAGATTACAGTTAACTGTATTGCGCCTGGTTTTATCGCAACAGAAATGACTGAGCAGTTAAGTGAAGATATTCGCAAAAAAATGAGTGATCAAGTTGCGTTAAACCGATTTGGTCAACCAGAAGATATTGCAAATGCAGTAAGTTTTTTGGCTTCTGACAAAGCCAGTTACATTACAGGCACAGTATTACACGTAAATGGTGGTTTATACATGGCGTAATGCGATGTATAAACTTTGAAAAAAGTAAATATTCAATTAAACTATCAGGCAATTAAAAGCCGCCACAAGCAATGAGGAGAATTCCTGTGAGCGATATCGAACAACGCATTAAACAAGCTGTTGCAGAACAATTAGGTATCAAAGCTGAAGAAATCAAAAACGAAGCATCTTTCATGGATGATTTGGGTGCTGATTCTCTAGACCTAGTAGAACTTGTTATGTCTTTCGAAAATGACTTCGACATCACTATTCCAGATGAAGATTCTAACGAAATCACAACTGTTCAATCAGCTATCGACTATGTAACTAAAAAACTTGGTTAATGTGTTGATTGTATAGCACGTTGTTGTTATACGTAAAAAGACCACCTTTAGGTGGTTTTTTTATGCCTGAATATAGCTGTATTGAGTGAATGTTTGCTTGGCAATGCCTTAACCTAAAAAGCAACTAAATAAGTTTAAAATCAAAAACATTGGTTACATACCGTTACCTTTTTATCACCAATGACAACGCACACTCCGACGCTTTTTCGCTATAAAAATAGAGTTCTTAAATTTGTATAACAGTTCACAGTAATACATTCACAGTAAAACAACTTTCAATAATGATATGGAGTACGACATATGGGTCTTTTTGATTTTATTAAAGGAATTGGCAAGAAAAATACCGCACCAGCTGAGCCACAAGCAGCACCAGCAACGCCAGCAGAACCGTCTGCACAAGAAATTGCCAATAAGTTATTGGGGCACATTAAAGCGTTAGGCTTGCCAGTAACAGGGCTTTCGGTAAGTTATAATGGTACTTCTGATTTGGCCACGATTCACGGTCAGGTACAAACTCAGGCAGATAAAGAGAAAATCATTCTTGCTGTGGGGAATATTGACCATGTGGCGCAAGTTGATGATCAAATGACAGTTGCAACACCTGAGCCTGAAAGTAAGTTCTATACGGTTAAATCAGGCGATAATTTGTCTAAAATTTCAAAAGAATTTTATGGTGATGCCAACCAATATAATAAAATTTTTGAAGCGAACCGCCCATTGTTAAAAAATGCGGATGATATTTTCCCAGGACAAGTTTTACGTATTCCTGCATAACATTTGTTCGCTGATCTTTGATCATAAAAGGCACTTTGGTGCCTTTTTTTTAAATGATTTTGCTTTTATTTTAGTATTTGGTGTGTTTTGCAGAGGGAAAAGAGTTTCGTTGCAATCAGTAGATATTAAAAAAAGACCACATCAAGTTTGGATGTGATCTTTTGAAGTTAGTTAGCTCTAATCTAAAAAATCAATATTGCATATTATTTATTGGGTTGTGGGGTAAGACGAAGATAAGGCTTAACCGCCGTATAACCTTTTGGGAAGCGTTCTTTAAGCTCCGCTTCATCTTTGATCGACGGGACGATGACAACATCTTCACCATCTTGCCAGTTTGCAGGTGTGGCAACTTTATAATTGTCAGTCAGTTGTAATGAATCAATCACACGTAGAATTTCTTTAAAATTACGTCCAGTTGATGCAGGGTAAGTAATGATTAAGCGAACTTTCTTATTGGGATCAATAATAATTAAAGAACGTACGGTGAGCGTTTCACTGGCATTTGGATGAATGAAATCATACAGCGTTGACACCTTACGATCTTTGTCTGCAATGATTGGGAAGTTTACAGTAGTATTTTGCGTTTCATTGATGTCGTTGATCCAACCTTTATGTGATTCAACATCATCGACTGAAAGGGCAATGGCTTTTACCCCACGCTGTTCAAACTCATCTTTTAGTTTTGCGGTATAGCCCAGCTCAGTGGTACATACTGGCGTATAATCAGCAGGGTGTGAGAATAAAACACCCCAACTGTCGCCCAAGTAATCATAAAACTTAATTGGACCTTCACTAGATTCCTGAGTGAAATCTGGTGCAATGTCACCTAATCGTAAAGTCATTTTGAAACCTCAATATTTAAAAATGTTGTTTGTTATTTGGCTCGTCCAAACTACTATTACCCAGTTTTTTTATAATTAAAAATAGTGTTTTTGTATTTCTTTATGAAGAAAATAGATATTAATAAAAGAAGCATATGAAAAAAAACATATAATTGATCTCTACCTCACTGCAAATATCGGTTAAATTTGCTACATTAATGCGCCTTAGCTGATACGTGCTAGAACTAATCGTCAGATTTTTTTGATTGGATTTGTGCAAAACCCTTGTACTTCAAATTTCTACCACCATAATATCGTCTGAGAAAAATTTATTTCACAAAGATTTAGAGAGTTTATATGTTGGCAAGTCTGATCGGAGGAATCTTCGGTACTAAAAACGAGCGCGAACTAAAACGTATGCGTAAAATTGTCGATAAGATCAATGCGCTCGAGCCGACGACATCTGCACTCAGCGATGCAGACTTATCTGCAAAAACTGAAGAATTCAAACAAAGATATAAGAAAGGTGAAAGCCTAGATAAATTAATGCCAGAAGCGTTTGCGGTGTGTCGTGAAGCAGCAAAACGTGTCATGGGTATGCGTCATTATGATGTGCAGCTCATTGGTGGTATTACTTTGCATGAAGGAAAAATTGCAGAAATGCGTACAGGTGAAGGTAAAACCCTGATGGGTACTTTGGCTGTATATTTAAATGCAATTAGTGAGCAAGGTGTTCATGTCATCACGGTCAACGATTACTTGGCACAACGTGATGCTGAATTAAACCGTCCGCTTTATGAGTTCTTGGGCTTAAGCGTTGGTGTAATCTATTCGATGCAATCACCAATAGAGAAAGCTGAGGCATATCGTTCAGATATTACTTACGGTACCAATAATGAATTTGGTTTCGATTATCTGCGCGATAACATGGTTTTCTCTATGGCAGAGAAAAAGCAACGTGGTTTGATTTATGCGATTATCGATGAGGTCGATTCGATCTTGATCGATGAAGCACGTACACCGTTGATCATTTCTGGTCAAAGTGATGACTCATCACAGCTTTATGTTGCAATCAATAGTATTCCACCAAAGTTGCATGCTCAAAAAGAAGAAAAAGTCGCAGATGGCGGTCATTTCTGGATTGATGAAAAGCAACGTCAAGTTGAAATGACTGAAGTCGGTTATGAAACTGTTGAAGATGAATTGATTAAAATGGGTTTATTGGCTGAAGGCGAAAGCTTATATTCACCATCAAATCTAAACCTCGTTCATCACGTGTCTGCTGCAATTCGTGCACATTTCCTGTATCAACGTAATGTTCACTACATTGTACATGATGGTGAAGTAATCATTGTCGATGAGAATACTGGTCGTACTATGCCAGGTCGTCGTTGGTCTGAAGGTTTGCACCAAGCTGTTGAAGCCAAAGAAGCACTCGAAGTTCAACCTGAAAACCAAACTTTAGCAACAACCACATTCCAGAACTATTTCCGTTTATACAAAAAGCTTTCAGGGATGACAGGTACTGCTGATACTGAAGCTGCGGAAATGAAAGAAATTTATGGTTTGGATGTTGTGCTTATTCCAACCCATCGTCCGATGATTCGTAATGACCAAAACGATTTAATTTATTTAAACCGTAATGGTAAATACAACGCAATTATTGAAGAAATTCAGAAAATTCATGAAGCAGGTGTTGCGCCTATCTTGATTGGTACTGCAACCATTGAGGCTTCAGAAATTTTATCTGATAAGTTACGAGATGCGGGAATTACCCATGAAGTCTTGAACGCTAAACAACATGAGCGTGAAGCAGACATTATTGCCCAAGCGGGTTCACCGCGTGCAGTGACCATTGCAACCAATATGGCAGGTCGTGGTACCGATATTTTGCTTGGTGGTAACTGGAAAGCAAAACTTGCCAAAATTGAAAACCATACTGCGGAAGATGAAGCTCGTCTTAAAGCAGAATGGGAACAAAACAATGAAATGGTGTTGAGTTCAGGTGGTTTACACATCATCGGTTCTGAACGTCATGAATCACGTCGTATTGATAACCAGTTGCGTGGTCGTTCTGGTCGTCAAGGTGACCCAGGTGTTTCACGTTTCTTCTTGTCATTAGAAGATGATTTGATGCGTATCTTCGCAGGTGATCGTGTTGTTGCAATGATGCGTGCGATGGGACTACAAGAGAATGAAGCCATTGAACATAAAATGGTGTCGCGTTCTATTGAAAATGCACAGCGTAAAGTTGAAGCACGTAACTTCGATATTCGTAAAAACTTATTGAAATACGATGATGTAAATAACGAACAACGTAAAATTATTTACTCTCAACGTGATGAAATTTTAGAAGAAAGCTCACTTCAAGATTATATTGAAGAAATGCATCGTGAAGTCGTAAAAGGCTTAATCGAAACCTATATTCCACCTGAATCAATTCATGATCAATGGGATATTCAAGGGCTTGAAAATGCATTGAATGAAGACTTAGGCATTAATCTTCCTGTAAATCAATGGTTGGAAGAAGATCGTCGTCTAGATGAAGAAGCCTTGGTTGAACGTATTTCTGATGAGATCGTTACACGTTACCGTAATCGTCGTGAACAGATGGGTGATGATACTGCTGCGACACTTGAACGTCACTTCATGCTGGGTTCTTTAGATCGTCATTGGAAAGACCATTTGGCTGCGATGGATTATTTGCGTCAAGGGATTCACTTACGTGGTTATGCACAAAAGAACCCTGAACAAGAATATAAGAAGGAAGCCTTCAATTTATTCGTCAATATGTTGGGTGTGATTAAGTCAGACGTGGTTACTGATATTTCTCGTGTGCATATCCCAACACCTGAAGAGCTTGCTGAAATGGAAGCTCAACAACAGGCTCAAGCTGAATCTATGCGTCTTAACTTCGCACATGATGAAGTGGATGGCTTAAGCGGTACGGTAAGTAATGAGATTGTTGATGCACAATTCACTCATAGTGATGAGGTTGTAGCTCCAGAAAGCCGTAATGCACCTTGTCCTTGTGGTTCAGGTTTGAAATACAAACAATGTCACGGCAAAATCTAATTGAGTGAATAGACCCTGAAAGTGTTACAAAAAAGCAGAACAATTGTTCTGCTTTTTTTACAAGTTATTACCATGCGTTAATTTTT
Organism: Acinetobacter sp. RIT698; assembly: GCF_009668065.1. Classification (NCBI taxonomy): domain Bacteria; kingdom Pseudomonadati; phylum Pseudomonadota; class Gammaproteobacteria; order Moraxellales; family Moraxellaceae; genus Acinetobacter; species Acinetobacter sp. RIT698. Next base: position 6,156 of record NZ_WJYH01000045.1, on the reverse strand, counting down.
ATTGCAGGAAATGTGATTAAGTGGTATTAAGTTGCTCAATTGGAAAAGATCTTTGGGAAGATAATGAAAAAATTATTAAAACCTTTATTTGTTGCAACTTTAGCAGTTCCAGCATTGGCATTTGCAGATACGGCACCACAAACGACGACAGTGGAAAAAGTACAAGCTGCTACAGGCGCAGTGACAGCCCAAGCAGAAGTAAAAAATGAAACTACGACTGTAATCAGTCCACGTACCGGTATTCGTTATACTTTAGGGAATACAGGCGGACGCCCAATTATTTTAAAAACTGCGGCGATTGCAGCGGTAACACCTGCTACGGTTAATCGCGTTGTTGCTTCAAATCCAGCGTTGTCAGTATCTAGTCAAGAAAAAGTAAAGCAAGCATTATTGGCTGCGGATACCACGACTGCTGTTCAACAGTAAGGTATTAATGATGTGATGAAAGCCAGTATATTTACTGGCTTTTTTATTTTATATTCAAATGAATAAGCTTTTCTTATAGTAAAAATAAATAAGCATTTTAATAAGCTCGATTTTTATAGAGAATTCTAATAAGCTGTGTTTTCATTCTAATTCATGTGGACATTTGAAAATGGCTGTTGGTGACGTGTCTATGCCGCATATGCATGTGGTACAAGGTGTAAAAATTGGCTCTGCTGAGGCGTATGTCCGTTATCCAAATCGACGAGATTTAGTTATTTTTGAATTTGCACAAGGTACCAATGTTGCAGGTGTATTTACCCAAAATGCATTTTGCGCAGCGCCAGTTCATGTGTCGAAAGCGCATTTAGCACAAGCCAATCCACGCTATTTGGTCATCAATACTGGGAATGCTAATGCAGGTACAGGCAAATTGGGCATGCAAAATGCACAATTGACCTGTTTAAAGCTTGCTGAGTTAGCGCAGGTAGAAGAATTTGAGGTATTGCCATTCTCTACAGGGGTCATTGGCGAACAACTGCCCATTGAGCGTTTAACGCAAGGTTTACAGCCTGCACTAAATAGTTTGAATGACGCTTCATGGCCGGACGCTGCGACTGGGATCATGACCACAGATACCACACCAAAAGGTGCCTCAGAACAGTTCGAGCTTGATGGTATAACGTATACAATGACTGGGATTTCTAAAGGTGCAGGCATGATTCGCCCAAATATGGCGACCATGCTGAGTTTTGTTGCAACCGATGCGCCAATTGCACGAAATCTTGTGCAAAAAATGTTAAAAATTAGCGCAGACCAATCATTTAACCGAATTACTGTGGATGGTGATACTTCTACCAATGATTCATGCATCTTTGCTGCAACAGGCATGGCTGGTGGTGTAGAAATTAGCAGTGAAGATGATGCACGCTATACGGTGGTCTTGGATGTTTTATCGCGTGTGATGAAGCGTTTGGCACAACTGATTATTCGTGATGGAGAAGGGGCAACCAAATTCATTACTATCATGGTTGACGGTGGAAACGACACACAAGAATGTTGTGATATTGCTTATAGCATTGCCCATTCACCATTGGTCAAAACGGCAATTTTTGCGTCTGATCCAAACTGGGGGCGTATCCTTGCTGCGATTGGTTATGCTGGCGTGAAAGATTTGGATGTTGAAAAAATTCAAGTCTTGTTAGACGACGTGCAAATTTGTAAAGATGGTGGTGCTGCTGAAGACTATACCGAAGAAGCTGGTGCGCGTGTAATGTCACAGACAGAAATGACCATTCATGTAAACCTTGGTCGAGGGCAGGCCAAAGATACGGTCTATACTTGTGACCTATCATATGATTATGTGAAAATTAATGCGGACTATCGTTCTTAATTGCTGATTTTTTAAGGAGCCTCATTCGTGAGGCTTTTTTATAACAAAACATTTTTCGTGGTGAATTTATGTGCGCTAAACCGTACAATCAATTCACAAGTGTATAAACGCTAGCATGATGCCAGCGACAAGGAAAGAGAAGACCTCTTATGAATGATGCGAATAATTTAATTGCCAACGAAGCAAAATCGGTTGTGCAAGCGCATTTAGATCGTTTAGGTGAACCTAAGGACAATAGTCTGAGTCCAGCGGTAAAACAGCAGAAGTTTGCGCAAATTAAAGCTGAGTTGCAAAAAAACAATGCTGTTTTGGTGGCACATTATTATTGTGATCCAGATGTACAAGAACTTGCGGAAGCGACAGGTGGTTGTGTTTCTGATTCTTTGGAAATGGCACGTTTTGGACGTGATCATGAGGCATCTACTCTGGTGGTCGCTGGGGTTAAATTTATGGGAGAAACCTCAAAAATTCTTTCTCCTGAAAAAACAGTACTTATGCCAACTTTGGAAGCAACCTGTTCGCTTGATCTCGGTTGTCCTGTAGATGAATTTACCGCATTTTGTGATGCGCATCCTGAGCATACTGTTGTGGTCTATGCCAATACTTCAGCAGCAGTTAAAGCACGTGCAGATTGGGTGGTGACTTCAAGTTGTGCTGTAGAGATCATTGAACACTTAGACAGTTTGGGCGAGAAAATTATTTGGGCACCAGATCAACATTTAGGCCGTTATATTCAAAAGAAAACCGGTGCTGATATGTTGCTTTGGGATGGTGCTTGTATCGTGCATGAAGAGTTTCGTGCCCGTGGTATTGAAAAGATGAAAGCGCTGTATCCGAATGCAGCTGTATTGGTACATCCTGAGTCACCAGAATCCGTGATTGATATTGCGGATGCGGTGGGAAGCACCTCACAACTGATCAAAGCAGCTCAAACATTGCCACAAGACACTCTAATTGTGGCTACAGACCGTGGTATTTTCTATAAAATGCAACAAGCTGTACCGCATAAGACCTTGATTGAAGCACCTACAGCAGGTGAGGGTGCAACTTGTCGTTCTTGTGCGCATTGCCCGTGGATGGCAATGAATGAATTAGATGGTATTTTGTCAGTTTTGCAAAAGGCCGATCAAGAAATATTCGTAGATGCTGCTTTGGCTGAACGTGCTAAATTACCTTTAGATCGTATGTTGAACTTTAGTGCTCAATTAAAACGATAGAAATTGTATAAAAAACATCTGAAATGTTTGATTAATATACATTTGACGTGTTTTTTTAACTTTTTTTCAAGATAGGTGTTGACGTCTTGTGGCGTCACGCCTAGAATGCACACCGTACCGCACGATGTGCGATACACAAAAGCTGAGATGAACGGAGCATAGCACAGCCTGGTAGTGCACCTGGTTTGGGACCAGGGGGTCGTAGGTTCGAATCCTACTGCTCCGACCAATTCTTCAAGGCAAGTTAATCTGTGATATTAGTATCATTGGTCATGCGCCTGTAGCTCAGTTGGATAGAGCATCCGCCTTCTAAGCGGATGGTCACAGGTTCGAATCCTGTCAGGCGCACCATATGTTGCTTGATACTATAGATCCTAAAACTTAATGTGACGGTGGATGTAGCTCAGTTGGTAGAGCCCCGGATTGTGATTCCGGTTGTCGTGGGTTCGAGCCCCATCATTCACCCCAATTTCTTAAGTTTGTTGTAAATTCGGAGCATAGCACAGCCTGGTAGTGCACCTGGTTTGGGACCAGGGGGTCGTAGGTTCGAATCCTACTGCTCCGACCATTTAAGCATCAGCTTAAATATAAATTATCCGCTTAAAGGCGGTTTTTTTATGCCCGAAATTTGTGCTTGTCAACGAAGCGTCAAATTCTATAGACCTAAAAAAAGATCTCTGTAGAGATCTTTTTTTAATAAAGAGAAGATTATCAAGGAATAATAATCACCGCAACACGACGGTTTTCAGCTTTATTCTCTTCTGAATCATTTGATTTAAGTGGCTGGTCAGCCCCTTTTCCTATCACTTGGATATTTTGTGGATTAAATTTTTGCTCAATGAATATATTTGAAACATTTTGAGCGCGTTCTTTGGATAATTTTAAATTGTATTCAGGATTTCCGATATTATCGGTATGACCTACAATTTTAAGCTTATCGAGATGATATTTATTTAATTGCGTGGCTAAACGAACCAATTCAGTTTGGCGTTCGGTATTAATATTTGATTCATTAAAACCAAACAATAAACGTTCTGGTAGACCTAAACTCCAACCTTCATCCGTTAATACAAAACCTTCTTTCTTAAGTACACGAGCTTGTTTATAGCTCAACCCACCTAGATTCATACAACCTGTAAGTGCTAGGCAGAGTATTGCAAGAATAGAAAGTTGTACGTTTTTTAAAGTCATAAAAACCCCCTAATATTATGAATGGTAAATAAACCAATGATGCTGTAAAGATTTTGCTTTGTACATGGCTTGATCTGCTTGAGAAATTAAGTCTTCTGGGCTTGAGGCCTGGCTAGAGATGGCAATACCGATACTAAAGCTAAAAGAAATCGATTGTCCTTTATAGATTAAAGGATCTTCACAACATTTAATCAGATTTTCCGCAATAGAGATGAGGTGTTCAATTTTAGAAATGGAACGTAAAATAATTGCAAACTCATCTCCTGCAAGACGCGCGACAAAATCATCTTGGCGAATATGGCGTCTTAATCGTGAAGCCATTTCTTTTAAAACTTCATCACCGACCAAATGTCCATATTGATCATTAATAGCTTTAAAATTATTATTATCAATAAATAATAAAGCTAAATTTTCACGTTGATTGGTGTCTTCATATAGATTACATAACACTTGATAAAAATAATTACGATTAGGTAATTCGGTTAAATGATCATGTTGAACTTGATAAGAAAGTTCACTATTCTCGTTTTGAAGATGGGTGTGCCAAGATTGAATTTCATCTAAGAGTTGGTTGAACACACTGTTTAAGTCTTGAAATTCTTTTACATCACTTTTAGGGAATCTTAAGTTGTATGCCTTTTGATTTCTTAATAGTTGTGCAATTTGTATAATCGGTAAAAAAGAACCCATAATATGGCGATAGGTCAAGTTTACTGACCACCATACAGCAAAAACCATAAAGAGCATGCCAAACGCTAAGCCGGTAAAAATTTTAAAAATAAACATTAAAATTTCATTGGAACTTCCATACAGCACAACTTGACCGACAAGCTTACCTTGATGTTGGACGTTTAACTTGATGGCATCTTTTAAAAAGATATGATCAAAAAAGTTTTGAATATAAGAATAGTGTTCAACATTTTTGAGACTTTCTGCAACTTTATGGCCTTGATTGTCATAAACTTCAATCAGACGTACTGAATGTTGGAAGGTATATTCATTGATAATTTGTGAAATCGCGATTCTATCAGAGAACACCAGCGCAGGTTGAACACGTTCAGACACGGTTCGACTGATTAATAATAGGTTTTGTTTCGCATAAGATTCAACGGTAAATACTGAAATCGTGACAAAAGTAGATGTACTAATAAATAAAGTGATTGCAAAGGTCGTAAATTGAGATTTACGAAACAATGTTTGTAGAGAACTCGATTTAAAAAATTTATTCATCATTATTTTAATCCGAATTCTTTGCCAGCAATAAAACACGTGGGTCAACATGTATTTTAGACTGAGCTAAACTATCTAGATTCACTTTAAAAATAGTATTTCCTGTTTTGTTGGTGGATAAGCAAAAAACGCTGCCAATTTCACATTCAGAATTACTTGAGCTAAACGATAAAATAGATGAATTTAATGATTTCCCAATAAGGGCCTGTTCGGTTTGTGCTGAAGTATTGGAAAAAAATACTGCATCACAATGACGATTTTTCAGATCAGCCGAATGTATCGCACTTATATTAAAAGGAGACTTATTTGATTTGATATAAGCAGAAAATTGGTTTGCATAGGATGCATTATCAACGACGCATAATTCTGGATTCGGAGTGTTCCATTTTGCATAACTTAGTATAGATAAAGTCATCATGAAAATATTATGTGACGAATTGGCTGAGGAATAGTTGCAGCAAAAGAGCAAAATTCCTAAACAGAAGCTTCTTCTATTTATAAAACGGGCCATATTCGACTTAATTTATTAAATGATAAAATTATTTCAAATAGTTTAAAGAAAAAAAACAAATATAAATAGCTTAAAATTTAAATAAAAACATGAGTTGCTTTATTAGTATGAGAAAAAATGGTGCAAAAAATAGCTAAAAATGGACTTTTTTTGCTATTTTGGTTGAAAAAATGTCCAGTTGATGAAAAAGT
>NZ_WJYH01000044.1:0-36797 GCF_009668065.1 Acinetobacter sp. RIT698 | reverse complement strand
TAAGCTTGGTGATTATGCGACGACTGGCGCATTAAGTACTGTTGAGTCGAAAGTTGCCGATGTTGACAATAAATTGACAGCAACAACAACTAAGATTGATGGTGTTTATGCCCAGATTAACCCGACATTGATTGGGTCTGAAAACGACTTAATTGGTAATGAGGGTGGGTTTGCAGGCGTATGGTCTGAGCAATCTGCAAGAATTGAAGGAGATGTGGTTCAATCACTTCGTACTGATCAAGTGATTGCACAGATGAATGAAAATCAAGCTTCTGTGACAACTCAACTCAGTACATTGGTGAATGCAGATAAGTCTTTAAGTGAGAGTATTAGCACTGTACGTGCTGATTTTGACAGTAATAAAACGGCTGTTCAAAGTCAGATAAAAACTATATCTGATGCTCAATCTGCACAGTCTTCACGTATTGATACGGTTCAAGCTTCATCTGTTTCTGCAATTACCAAAGCAGATAATGCTCAAACTACCGCCAATGATGCTTTATCAAAAGCAAATACGGCAAATACAAATCTTGCGACAGTTCAAACGAAAGTCGAGACGGTTACAACAGCTCAAACTGCTACCGCAAAGCAAGTTGGTACGATTCAAACTACTGTAGAGGGCAACACTGCGAGTATTCAAACTCAGCAGTCATCTATTAATGGGTTAAATGCAAGAGCAACGTTGAAACTGCAATCAGGTAATTTAATCGGCGGGATTGGTATTGAGAATGACAGCAAAACTGTTGATTTCATTATTCAAGCAAATAAGTTTGCAATTGCCCCGCCTGAAGGTACTACTGGATCAAGCAAATATGCATTTGTGTACCAATCGACACCAACAGAGTTACCCAATGGAACCATCGTACCTGCTGGTTTATATCTTGATAATGCGTCAGTTGGTTATATTTCAGCAAGTAAGATCTATGCAGATAATCTGAGTGCTATTAGTGCTAATTTAGGAACCTTTACCAGTTCAAATAGTAATGGCACAACAACGATTACGGGCTCATATATAGAGGTTAAAGATAGTCAAAACCGTGTGAGAGTTAAGATAGGAGTCTGGTAATGCCAATAGGCATTTTGTTGCAAGATGAACAAGAGAGAGTCTCATTCGATGGCACTCAACGGATACCAAAAGTATTGGTAGAAGTCACTATTAATGCAGGGGACGTAACTAAGACCGTTTCATTACCAAGAACCTTAAAAGGTAATCTTTACTACTACTATAAACCGCTGATAGCCAATGATTCTGAGCCTTATTATGATCCAATGAGTTATAACTATAGGGTCTCAGTTTCTGGCACCCAACTTACAATTTCATTTATACCTTATGCCTCATGGAGCTCTGCACCGAAGCCATTTAAAGTCTATGTAGGAGAGTATTGATGGCATCCTATTTAGAAATTAATAATGAAATCACTCAAGTTATTGATGATTCATTCTTCAATTTAGCATTTGTGCGGAAAGAGAGACGATATTTTACTAAAACAGCGGGACCAGGTGTCTACGGTTGGATGGGTTATGATATCGATGTTTCAGGTATTGACGGTGCTGTTCTTGCTTTTAGCTCCATCTGTGGTGCTTGTTACTACAGTTTAACTGATTCAACAGTTCGGGTGATGGTAACTGGTGCGAACCAGCAAAATATTCCAAGTGCAGTCAATAAGTTAAATACTGAGACTAATTATATTGATATTTATATTTTTGGTAGACCGATTGATAACACGCCAAATATAGGTTTTAAAGCTTGGGATGCGAACGGCAAGTTAGTATTTGATGCAAATCATAGATACATGCAACCCGTTCAAATGATCATGGAGACTGATAACTATTCACCAGTAGTAGGTGGTAGTAATCAGTATCGTAATAGCAAAACTCTTTCATTACCTGTTGGTAGAAAATATGCGATTTATCCTTTAAATCGTATGTTCGCAATTTACGCTGAGTGGATATCTAATGGTTGGGAAACATTTTATCAGGCTGATGTCTATTCATCTGTAGCTGCAATTGATAGTAGTACATTGTATTTAACTTCTGGAAAGATTGATCAGGTAGAAGATACTTCTGTTGTATCTATAGGTGTTTGTCGACACCATTACATGATTCTTGACGTCACAAATTACTAAACATCAAACATTACACGCACCTTCGGGTGCTTTTTTATTGCCAAAAATAGGGGGTTACATGCAAGAGCATGAAAAAACATTACTGACTTTAATCGTAATTGGAGGGCTGATCGGTATGAGTAAGCTTCTAGTTTCACCTGAAAAACTCACTTTCCGAGTAATTATTGGGCGAACCATTTTAGGATCTGCATCTTCCTTGGTGGCTGGTTTGGTTTTGCTTCAGATTCCCGAAATTTCACCATTAGCATTAGTTGGTATTGGGAGTGCACTGGGAATTCTTGGTTCTACATTCATTGAAGAATATCTCAAGAAAAATGCAAGAAAGTGGGGTGCATAATGAAAACAAGTGCTAAGGGAATAAATTTGATTTGTGGCTTTGAGGGTCTTGAGCTCAAAGCATATGACGATGGCGTAGGTGTATGGACTATAGGTTATGGCACAACATCCATTAATGGCGTTAAGGTTAAGAAAGGAGATACTTGCACCGCAGAGCAAGCAAAAGCATACCTGGCTCAGGATTTGAAGAAATTTGAATCAGCCGTTAATACGGCAGTAAAGGTCCAATTAAATCAAAACCAGTTTGATGCGTTGATTTCACTAACCTACAACATCGGCTCTGGTGCATTTAAAGACTCAACATTACTTAAAAAGTTAAATGCAAAAGACTATAAAGGAGCTGCAGCTCAATTCCCACGGTGGAACCGCGGAGGCGGCCGAGTTTTGAATGGTCTTGTAAAACGCAGAAAAATTGAAATGGAGTTATTTCTAAAATGACACTATTCCCACTCATTTCAAAATGGCGAGAAATCTTAATCGGACTTCTCGCTTTTATTGGTCGTTATAAGATTTAGAATAAAAATTTTATGTATGGTGAGCTCGTCTTTTATAAAGTTACAGTAAATAATATTTGAGATGAATCACGAAAATGTGCACAATTGTTATAGTGTACATAGTACAAGATAAAGCGAGCATTAAATTTAGTTTGGTGTTTCACTTTTTAAATTTCTTGCTTTACAAAAAATCAATTTTTATTACATGAAAAGAATTAATCATGAAAAAGTGCATAGTTAACCAAAATTTATCTTCAGTGCTTAAGTTAAGCTCACTGCTGCTAATCACATCGATGTTGATAGCCTGTGGAGGAGGATCAGATTCTTCTTCATCGAATCAATCAGATCCAAAAACTACTGTAAAACCAGATCCAAAACCAGACCCAAAACCAGATCCTAAACCAGATCCTAAACCAGATCCTAAACCAGAAATTCAATACATCAAATTGTCAGGAACTATTAACACTATTGGAGATATACTTAGTCAAAGTAATGTGAAAATTGAAGCTAAATGCCTAGATAGTAGTGGTTTTAGTAATATTGTGAATACAAATATGTATGGAGACTGGACTGGAGAAATTGATAAAACTCAATTACCATGTAAAGTTCGAGCCATATCGAATAATGAAATTTATTACTCATATATCATCAAAAATAATGAGCTTGTGAATATAAACCCGATTACAAGTTTTGTGATTGCTAGTGCGTCAAATCAGACAGTGGAAGATTGGTATCAAAGTAGCTCTATATTTGTAAGTGGTGATTTAGAAAAAGCTATTGATCAAATAAAACAAGAATTAAAGCTTAAAAAATATATTATTGATGAGAGTGTTAATTTATTGAGTAATGACACATCAAAAGATAACTCTTCTTATTATAAAACTTTAGATAAACTTAAAGAAGCTATAAACAAGTCCACTGCATTCAATGGTTATCCTGAACTATTAAAAATGATTGGAGAAGGAAAATACAGTACTATCCCTTATGCTATTGAAGATTATGCACGATTAAATATTGATTATAGTGCTTGTGTAGGTACAGAGTATCAAGGAAGTACTAAGCTTTTAACACACTGTTCTTCTAGTTTAATACCCGATTTTAAGAGTAGTAAATTGGTACAAAAAAACAATTCAATTTGCGATATTCAAAAAAATGGTGATGAATTAACCTTTAAGAGCGGTCAGAATGAGTATAAAGTAAAAATAAATAAAGAAGCTAGTGATAAGATTACAGATAGGTATCCAGTTATGAATACTCTTTTATTGGCTGAAGGTAGTAACAGGGTTGAGTTGGTTTTTCAATACGATTCATTAACAATAGCTGCTGCTTATCAAGTAGATAGCCAAGGAAAATCTATTGGAGTAATCTCTTGTCAATAGTTTGATTGATGATAAATTTATAATATAAATGTCATAGATATTCAAAAAAGCATATCTATGACACAAGATAGTACTATGTATCATTAGGATTATTTTGGTTTTGATATCCCCGACGATTCTAGCTAATTTAATTATACCTTGCCCTAAACTACTAAAGCTTGAGTAAGGGCCAGGGTAAAAAACCATCATTGAGTACACCAATACCAACAGTGACATACTCGAGAAGTGCGTCATTGAATATCGAGCAGTGGCAAAAGACGCTGATGGACACGCGGCTGATGCAGAAAAATTAAGGGAGTCATGGCCCTCTGAGTGAGGGCTGATTCATCTAACGACCATTATGCTAAATCAGATCTAGTTATCTCATATAAAACATGCTTTGCTAGATCATGGTTTTCTGGAAGTTTTGGGTGATTAAATTCTTTTACTTTTTGCATTCCTAATTTTTTCATTACAGACTCTGATGGTTTATTTACAGAAGGAGTAAATGAAACAACTTTATCCAAATTCAGAGTATTAAAAGCATACTCTAAAGCTGCTTTTGCACCTTCCGTTGCATAACCTTGCCCCCAAAAGTCTTTTGCTAGTCGCCAACCTATTTCAATACAAGGAGAAAAATCAAACTGTATTGGCTGACTAAGTAAACCAATAAATCCAATAAACTCTTGACTCTCTTTTAACTCTACAGCCCAATATCCCCATTTATTTTCATCGATTATACTAGTAACTGCATTAATAAAATTAATACTCTCCTCTTGTGTTAAACACTTAGGAAAGTATTTCATTACCTCAGGATCTGAACCCATTTTGATGAAGGGTAGATAATCACTTTCTTTCCATTGTCGGAGTATTAGACGTTCTGTTTCTAACATATAGACTTGCACATACCTTAAAATTAACTTATTACACTTTATATCAAATCATAAAAAATTTTCATATCTATAACTTGATATATGCCTTACCTAAAAATATTAAAGCTTAAGTCAGGGCAGTGCAAAGAAGTCATAATTAAGCACACCAATACCAACAGTGACTTATTCGAAAATTTCATCACTGAATATCGAGAAGTGGCAAAAGCTACTGATGGACACGAAATTGATGCAGAAAGATTGATTGAGCGGCGGCCCTCTGAGTGAGGGTTATTTGAAGTAAACATATGCGACTAAACTGCAGTTCACTTATGAAAAAAAAATATATAATTACAAGATAAAACAAAGATAAACTTTCTGGAATCCATTTTATATATTAGTTTATCTACAAGGTGGTTGATTTTTCAACTGTCTACTTCTTCATATGAATTCTTGTTTTATTTTCATATGGTTAAATTTTTCGTTATATCACGAAAGTATAAAATTACAATATTTGAGGTGTTACTCATGGCAGCAACTAACGGCATGTTAGATCCAAATGATTCGGTTATTCTATTGATTGATCATCAAAGTGGGTTATTTAATACTGTACGGGATTTACCTGTACCTGATTTACGTAATTATGTTTCAGCTATTGCAAAGACAGCAACACTTTTAGATATCCCTGTAATTACTACAGCATCTGTACCAGATGGTCCAAATGGCCCTTTAATACCTGAAATTCATCAGTATGCTCCGCATGCGGTTTATGTTCCGCGGACAGGACAAATTAATACATGGGATAATCCACTCTTTGTTGATGAAATTAAGAAAACGGGTAGAAAAACTTTGATTATCGCTGGAACCTTGACCAGTGTGTGTATGACATTCCCTGCGGTAAGTGCGCGTAAAGAAGGTTATAATGTGTATTGTGTAGTTGATGCTTCAGGAAACTGGAACAAAATGGCAACGGATACATCTATTGCGCGTGTCACTCAAGCTGGAGCAATTCCAACTGATACTTTTGCCATCGTGGCTGAATTAATGCGAACTTGGAACCGCCCTGAAGGTTCGCGTTTTGCTGAAATTATCTCTGAGCATATCTGTCCAGAATATAAATGCTTGATGGAAAGCTATGCGAAAGCACAGGAAATCTATAGAGACGGCCCAGAAACAAATTTAGATAAGTATAAATAACTGAAAGTATTTTGTATTAAGGTAAAAATATTCTTCAATAAAATGACTCAAATTCAATAATGAATTTGAGTCATTAATTTATACAATAATAAGTAACGTAAAGCTTAGTTTAGATATTGATACAGTCCATTATAAATGAAAAACGAGGACCTTGTTTCTAGAAATAATTTTGGAATAAAAAACTATTAAAAAAAGCAAAAAATTGCTAACTTGCGCATTTTCGCAAGCTGAAAATAAAATAGAAAAATATTACCTTCTGTTATAAGATTAACTTGTTAAGAGTAAGATTCTATTTAGTTGTCATATGTGAATAGCGGATAGGGGGCTATTCAATATAAAGTATTGGTAGTACTTTGTATTCCTAATGGTTTGGTTTAGTTGATAGCTAATCCAAACTATTTTATTTGGGATAAAGATTTCACTGAAACCCAACCTAAAAAGTCTTTGTGTACAGAACGGTGTACATATTAATTATTTTGAATCAACTAAAGCAATATAACTAATTGTTTTATAGTGTTTTAATTTTATTTCAAGTCATTCATAACATGGATAGCTAATTAAAAGATAGACGCACTAAAGTCAGTATAATCAAAGGTCTGCCAAGTGCAGACCTTTTTGTTATTTATGGTTTGGCTATTTTATTCTAGAATCTAAGTATATTTATTAAACTTTAGAATGTGAGTAATTGCACCAACAACTGATTACTGTAGACTGTTTTTAGCGGTTGTTTGAAAAAATATTAATTATATTTTAAGGGGTTAATCGAATGAACATAGAAAAAGATCCTAAAATACTGGTTGCTCCACTTGATCAATTAAATTTTTTACACGAAGCCAAGCAATATATTGATAAAAATCTTACCAGTACTCAAGCCTATTATCTAATGACCAGTAAGCCGCCAGTTTGGTTGAGGGCTGCGTTTAAGCTAAGAGATTTTTTAAGCCGGCATTTAGGTGGTGTGCAACCTATTCAAGGCTTTGGTGAATCAACTAAACCGCTTCAAGTGGGTGGGAAAGCAGATTTTTTTGATGTGGTTAAAGTCTCAGATCGTGAGCTTTTTTTACAGTCAACCGATAAGCACTTGAGTGTATTGCTGGTTTTACAAATCGAAGAATATGATGGACTTAGAAATGAATTAACGATATGTACCAGTGTAGTAACATATAATCTTTTTGGGAAAATTTATATGCTGCCTGTTTCTATGGTTCATGGTTTTATTGTTCAGCAATCACTTAAAAACCTTCAAATTAAATCTTGAAACTCAAGGCTTTGAACTATGACAAAATGCTGTAAAACTTGGCAAAAAAAGTCATATTTATACCTTAATTGTAGATGAAAACTCCTGTGAATAAGAAAACTCCTGTGTAAATAGCAATTTAAATCATTTGTTGATATTTTGTTGAGACTTAAATGGAGTGTTGGTTGTGAAAAAAGTATTGTTGGTTATCTTAGCTTTAGGGATTTCTCATCATGTATTTGCTAAAGACGTACACAAATGTACAGTAAAAGGTTCGGTAACTTATCAATCTAGACCCTGTGCTGGAACTGCTATTATAAATCCACAGCAACAACTTCAACAAAAATTAACCCAACGAACTGCAAACCAAACTTCGATACAGCAACAAAAAACTCAGTCTGAAATGCATCAGTATTCTCAACAGCAACACCTGCAACGCCATTCTGGTAATGGAACATCTAATGAGATTCCAGATACTGTTGAAGGCAAAAAGAAAAGTTTGGCTATAGCGCAAGAAGCTTATAAACAAACAAAGAATCGTTAATTGTTTTTAAATTTGCTTAGACCGTTTTTGTTTTATGGGCAACTGGTTTTTATTAAATTAGCTTTTATTAAAGCAGTTTGGGAAATGAATGCAATATAAGAATAATTTAATTGATGAAGAGTACTGGTGAAAGTGATTGATTAGGCTTCTGAATCACAAGGTAATATGCTTTTTAGTTAAATTTTTCGCTTTAAATAAATAGGGGATTGTAATCCTATGGCTGTAGGTGAGTAATGTATTGGATGGGTTTATTCTGTTATATTAAGCAACCTAGTTAAATTTATTGAAAGCCTTGAATTTATGTCACAGACAAGTTCGAAAAAATTTTATATCTTTGCGACATTAGCATTGTTATTTCCAGTATTTTTAGTTGGAATGGCTTTTCTTGCGGCTAAAAGTGATGCCGAAACCAAACGGGAATATGATCAAATTCGCCAAGAACATGCTGAAAAGATTGAGTTGCAAAAACAACAGCAAAAATTAGAGCAACAAAACTTATCGCAGCCTGAAACTAAGAATGCAGTGTCTTGATAAGCAATCTTTAATGAAAAGTCATTAAGGCTAAAGCTAAAAAAACCGCCAAATTTGGCGGTTTTGTTTTTCATCAAAAATTATTTATTTTTGTCTTTCAACTGAGGGATCGCAGATCCTGTACCGACAGCCAATAAACCAGTATTGGTATAAATACCAAGTTTTGCGCGGGTGTCCGTGATATCAAGATTACGCATAGTCAATTGGCCGATACGGTCAGCAGGACTAAACATTGAATCACCTTTTTCCATGGTTAAACGCTCAGCTTCATAAGTGAGGTTCTCTGATTCAGTGTTCATAATCGTGTAGTCATTACCACGACGAAGTTCTAAAGTCACAGTACCAGAGATTGCTTTAGCAACCCAGCGTTGTGCTGTTTCACGTAGCATCAATGCTTGCGAATCGAACCAACGACCTTGGTACAATAAACGACCTAGACGTAAACCATTGATACGATATTGTTCAATAGTGTCTTCGTTATGAATACCCGTTACAAGACGTTCATAAGCAATATGAAGAAGCGCCATTCCCGGAGCTTCATAGATGCCACGAGATTTTGCTTCAATAATACGGTTTTCGATTTGGTCAGACATACCTAGACCATGACGACCACCAATGCGATTGGCTTCAAGAATGAATTCAACAGGGTCTTCAATACGTTTGCCATTTAATGCAACAGGGAAGCCTTCTTCAAACGTTACAGAAACTTCTTCAGCTTCAACTTTTACGTCTTCTTTCCAGAACGCAACGCCCATGATTGGCTCAACGATTTTGATGCCTGCATTGAGGTATTCAAGATCTTTCGCTTCGTGAGTTGCACCCAACATGTTTGAATCTGTTGAATAGGCTTTCTCTTTCGACATTTTGTAATCAAAACCATTGTCGATCAAGAATTGTGACATTTCAGCGCGACCGCCTAATTCATCAATAAATTGCTGATCTAACCAAGGTTTGTAAATTTTAAGTGCAGGGTTGGTTAATAAACCATAACGATAGAAACGTTCAATATCGTTCCCTTTATAGGTTGAACCATCACCCCAAATATTAACATCATCTTCTTTCATTGCTGTAACAAGCATTGTACCTGTTACTGCACGACCTAATGGTGTTGTGTTGAAATAAGGAACACCACCAGTGCTGATATGAAATGCACCACATTGAATTGCAGCAATACCTTCCAATGCAAGTTGTAAGCGGCAGTCAACCAATCGGGCTTTTACAGCACCGTAGTTTTCAGCTTTACGCGGAATTGCATCGTAGTCATCTTCATCAGGTTGACCTAAGTTTGCTGTATAAGCATAAGGTTCTGCGCCTTTTTGTTTCATCCACAATAAAGCTGCTGAAGTATCTAGACCACCAGAAAAGGCGATACCCACTTTTTTGCCTACTGGTACATTCTGCAAGATCGTTGCATTATCAGTCATTGCTCGTCCTAACTATTTCGAAAGAGGCACCACATACATGGGTGGCCAAAGAGAATTTTATAAACGCAGTATTGTAGCACTTTTTCAATCAATGTTTTATTGGATTTGAAGGTTAACATTGAAAAAATGACAATTTATTAGAGCAAAATTAATTTACTTAAATGACTTATACACCTCAGGTAAAACTTATAAGAAAAGTCAAATTAAAGAGGTGTGAAATTTAATAAGAAGTTGAAAAGGGTAGTGAAATAGGGAGATTGATGTCTACCATTATTGGGTGTTTATTCTTGATTGGATTTCCAATAGGTACTTGTATAGGGCTGCTGATTTTGCTGAATGTGTGTAAGGCCAAATGGCAAGCTGCGGATTGACCTATGTTAAAAGTAAGATAAATTGGATGTATAGGGTTAACCCAATATATCTGATTCGTTTGATATCATAGTTGATCATTTAAACCAATAAACTGCTTTTCAATCGGGGTAAATACATGTTCACTTCGGGCTATCAGATAGAATCCAATATCTCGATATTGTTCGGGTGTTTCTCGATAATATTGAATATTAAATTTTTTGATCAGTGACTTTGCAATCATTGAAATTCCCATACCCAACTGAGTGAAATTGACTAAGGCTTCATGATCATAAATATGGGTTAATTCACCCTTGGTTAAATGATAGTCTGTATAAATATGATCTAAAGTGGTTGCATAACAGCATTCTTCTGAGGCAAGTAAAATATTTTGATGATTGAGACAGTCTTCAAGGCTGTCATGGTTGATGACATTTTTTCCGATAATCACCAATTGATCATCTGCCTTTTGAATATACTGGATATTTTTCTGTTTTGGGTGACCTAAAACATAAGCGATATCTAGGTTTCCGCGTAAAATTTCATCTTCAATATAGCCTGTAGCACCTGTTTTCATGGTGATTGAAAGCTCAGGGTAGGTTTCATAAAGTTGGCTAAAAGACGGGTAGAAACGCATTCCGCCTAAACTGGTGTTGGTACCAAAGCGTAAATATTTTTCCTGCTGATAGATTTTATTTTCTGTTTCTTCCCATGTGAAGATCATTTTTTTGTATTGCTGATATAAATTCATTCCTGATTCGGTCAGTTCAACACCTTTGGGTTTTCGGATGAATAATTGACGTTTATAGTGATTTTCAATCTTTTTTATTTTTGCTGTCATATTCGATTGTAAATAATTGAGCTTATTTGCTGCTGCTGTAATGCTTTTTAGTTCAGCAACAGTCACAAATGATTTGATATCACCCATATCGATATTCATTTCAATTCCTCAATAATGCGTTGAATAAGTGCTGATACTAAAATATCTACTTTAGCATCAAAAAAAATGATGTGTACATTAAAACATAGCATTATTCATGATGTCATTTATTTTCTATACTCTATGTACTTTCCATCTGTTGAGTACAGCAAATGAATCTTCGAGTGATTGGTGCAATTGTATTATTGTGTCTCGTCTGGGGATCTTTGTGGGGATTGGTCAAACATAGTTTGCAAATATTTCCGCCATTCTTATTTATTTCTACGCGTTTAATCTTAGCTGCGCTTACCCTTATGTTGGTTCAAGTACTGTTAAGAAAATCCGTTTTACCCGCAAAAGGTGAATGGCAAAAACTGATGATCTCAAGTTTGATGATTTGTATTGGTTTTTATGCAACACAAACCTTTGCCATGCAATTTGTTGATTCGGGATTGTCTGCTGTTTTAGTGTTTACTATGCCTATTTTTATTGGTGTATTGGCGCATTATATTTTAAATGAGCGTTTAAATAGCCAAAAAATAATTGGGTTGGTTCTTGGCACATTGGGCTTGGTTGCAATTCTTTGGCCACAATTACATCATATTCATTTGAATTTATCGTTAATTGGTCAAGCTTTCTTAATCTTGTCAGGCTTCTTCTGGGCTTTAACCACAGTTTATATCAAACAGAATTTTGCAACTTATGACAAAATCAAATTGACCTTTTGGCAATTGCTGATGGGTGGTGTGGTGATTCTGATCGGCGCTTTAATTTTTGAACCTGTAGATGTTAAAGTTTGGATGAATCCGCTCAATGATTCAATCCTGTTCTATATTGCTGTGATTGGAACTGGTTTTGCCTTTGCCTTGTGGAATTGGATTGTGAGTCAGGTAGATACCTTTGTTGCGTCTATTTCAATCATGTGTATTCCTATTCTAAGTTTATTTTTTGGTTATGTGCTTTGGCATGAGCCGATTACAATCAACATTATTATCGGTGCGGCATTTATTTGTTCAGGAATTATTTCAAGTTCTTTAAATCTTAAAATCAAGAAAAAACCTGCAACCTTATTGAGTTGTGAGCATCGTTAAATCAATGAATGGAGATTGTTGAATTAATTTATAGTTAATTAAATTTTTATGTAATTTTTCAATTAAAGTAAAAAGCAAAATCAGTGAAAGTTCATTGATTTTGCTTTTTTTTCTGTTTTTTATATTTTTTGTTTAATACGATGCCTTTACGCTTATTTTAACTGATTTTTAAATTGGTCTGACTAATTTTGGTTTTGAAGTATTTCCAAACCCGATAATAAACTTAAATCAGTGTTACTAAAAGGTGCATTAAAAAATAGCATACGACTAAAGTTGTATAAAATTGGTTTAATTTAAAAAAATACAATATAAAACAAATGAGTTATTCGATTTGAAACCCTGAAAGCTGAAGGATTGGTCTGTGAATAGGTCGAAATATTTGCAATATTGGTCATACCAAAATAATTAATTGAGTGCCAACTATTGATCTTTAAATCAGCAAAAATTAATATTAAGTAGCAGTTAGTGCAAAATTTTTTAATTTAAAACTAAATTGGTCATACCAATTATTGAGAAATAAATGGATGATTCAATGACATTCCACGTTCTAGCAAGCATTTCAAGGAGATGACAATGCTTCAACATTGGCAACAGATTTATGATCCGATGGGCAATATCTGGGTATCCAGTGCCATTGCGCTGATACCAATTATCTTTTTCTTTTTAGCCCTTGCTGTATTCCGCATGAAAGGAAGTGTTGCGGGGACAATTACAGTTGTATTGGCTTTACTGGTTTCATTATTTGCTTATCAAATGCCAACGATGATGGCATTGGCATCATTGGTCTATGGTTTCTTTTATGGTTTATGGCCAATTGCATGGATCATTATTGGCGCAGTATTCCTATATAAAGTTTCAGTAAAAACAGGGCAGTTCGATATTATTCGTTCTTCGATTTTGTCGATTACGGAAGACCAACGTCTGCAAATGCTTTTTGTTGGTTTTGCTTTTGGTACTTTCTTGGAAGGTGCGGCTGGCTTTGGTGCACCAGTTGCGATTACCGCTGCGTTATTGGTGGGGCTTGGTTTTAAACCACTTTATGCGGCTGGTCTATGTTTGATTGTGAATACAGCACCTGTGGCATTTGGTGCAATGGGGATTCCAATTATTGTGGCTGGACAGGTTTCTGGTGTAGAAACAATGGAAATCAGTCAGATGGTTGGACGTCAGTTGCCATTTATGGTTCCAATTGTGCTGTTCTGGATCATGGCGATTATGGATGGTTGGCGTGGTGTAAAAGAAACTTGGCCTGCTGTGATTGTCGGTGGTGGTTCTTTTGCGCTAGCACAATATTTGACTTCAAACTTTGTGGGTCCAGAATTACCAGATATTACCGCTTCAATTGCGTCTTTGGTTTCATTAACGATTTTATTAAAATATTGGCAGCCAAAGCATATCTTCCGTTTTGCAAATGAAGATGACAGCATGAGCGAGAATCTCGCTGCACAAAAACAACAGAAATATAGCCTTGCTCAAATTGCCAAAGCGTGGTCTCCATTTGCGATTTTAACAGTGATGGTTACGATCTGGAGTGTAAAGCTATTTAAGGATTTATTTACCAAAGATGGTGCACTGCATGATTTAGTGATTTCTATCAAAGTGCCATATTTGCATCAAATGATTCAAAAGATGCCACCTGTTGTTGCTGAAGTAAAAGACTATGATGCAATTTATAAATTTGATTGGTTCTCAGCGACGGGTACCGCAATTATTATTGCTGCAATCATTACTATTATTTTCTTAAAAATGAAGCCAAAAGAAGCAGTGGTTACTTTTGCTGAAACCATTAATGAATTAAAAATTCCCATTTATTCGATTGGTATGGTGTTGGCATTTGCTTTTATTGCTAACTATTCAGGAATGTCTGCAACCTTGGCTTTGGCATTGGCACATACGGGGCAAGCATTTACATTCTTCTCTCCATTCTTAGGATGGTTAGGTGTATTCCTTACAGGTTCGGATACTTCTGCAAATGCTTTATTCGGGGCATTACAAGCCACGACTGCGCAACAAATTGGTGTCCCAGAAGTATTACTGGTTGCTGCAAATACCAGTGGTGGTGTCACTGGGAAAATGATTTCTCCTCAGTCGATTGCAATTGCATGTGCGGCGGTGGGGCTGGTAGGTAAAGAGTCTGATCTGTTCCGTTTTACGGTTAAACACAGTATAACGTTTACTGTAATGATCGGTATTATTATTACACTACAAGCTTATGTGTTCCCATGGATGATTCCATGAGCATAAAACGTCACTGAATGAGGAAAGCAGATGAAAGTCTCTGACAAAGTGGTACAAAGCCTTCGTATGTTAATTGAAGAAAAAAACATGCAAGTCGGAGAACGTTTACCTGCTGAACGAAAGTTGTGTGAACAACTGGGCGTATCCCGTTCCTCTTTAAGAGAAGCGATTTCTCAACTGACCAGTACCGGAATGCTGATCAGTAAAGGCGGGGCGGGGACCTATTTACAACAATTCCCAGTGAATTGGTCGCAAAACCAGATTGTTGAATCTTTAAGTAATTTAATTGATGAAGACCCTGCATATCGTTTTGATGTGCAGGAGGCGCGAACAATCCTTGAAGGTGGTTCAGCTTGGTATGCGGCACAACGTGCAACACCTAAAGATCTGGCTCAGATTCGCGAATATTATGATCAAATTTCATATTTTCAGTCGATTGGTGATGATGAGCAAGCTTCACTTGCTGATGCTAAATTTCATTTGGCGATTGCTGAAGCATCGCACAATTTAGTGTTGATACAGATGATGCGGGGCGTTTTTGATCTGTTGCAGTTTAACGTGCTCTTGGGTAGACGCAAAGTGTACTCAGAAACACATCGATTTGATCAATTGCATGACCAGCATTTTAAAGTGATGGATGCAATTGAACGTCATGATCCAGATGCTGCAAGAGATGCGGTCTGTGGACATATAGAATTTGTAGTACAGCAAGTGCGTATGATTGATGAGGAAGAAGCCCGTCGTCAGCGTGCGAGCCGATTAAACAGGATATGAGCATGATTATTTCTTCTGCTAATGACTATCGTGAAGCCGCGCGACGTCGTTTACCACCATTTCTTTTTCATTATATTGATGGTGGTGCGTATGCGGAATATACACTAAAACGAAATGTAGAAGATTTATCAAAAATCGCTTTAAGGCAACGTGTTTTAAATGACATGTCTCAGTTAAGCCTAGAAACAAAATTGTTTGATGAAACTTTATCTATGCCAGTTGCATTGTCTCCTGTTGGATTAACAGGTATGTATGCACGTCGTGGTGAGGTTCAAGCTGCTGTGGCGGCAGATAAAAAGGGCATTCCTTTTACCTTGTCTACCGTGTCTGTTTGTCCGATTGAAGAAGTTGCACCAGCAATTAACCGCCCAATGTGGTTTCAGTTATATGTGCTGCGTGATCGTGGCTTTATGAAAAATGCTTTAGAGCGAGCCAAAGCTGCAGGCTGCTCAACTTTGGTGTTTACTGTTGATATGCCTGTACCTGGTGCGCGCTATCGTGATGCACATTCTGGTATGAGTGGTCCAAATGCAGCGATGCGTCGTTACATGCAGTCGTGTTTCCATCCGCATTGGGCTTGGAATGTCGGTTTGCTGGGTCGTCCACATGATTTAGGTAATATTTCCAAATACTTAGGAAAGCCGACTGGACTTGAAGATTATATCGGTTGGTTGGGCAATAACTTTGACCCGTCTATTTCATGGAAAGACCTTGAGTGGATTCGTGAATTTTGGGATGGCCCGATGGTGATTAAGGGGATCCTTGATCCTGAAGATGCCAAAGATGCAGTACGTTTCGGTGCCGATGGTATTGTTGTATCAAACCATGGTGGTCGTCAGTTAGATGGTGTCTTATCATCTGCGCGTGCGCTTCCGCCAATTGCAGATGCCGTCAAAGGGGATATTAAAATCCTTGCTGACTCTGGTATTCGTAATGGTTTGGACGTGGTTCGTATGCTGGCATTGGGTGCAGATACCTGCATGCTCGGACGTGCTTTTGTCTATGCATTAGGGGCAGCGGGTGGCGCAGGCGTTTCAAATCTGCTTGAATTAATTGACAAAGAAATGCGTGTCGCAATGACTTTGACGGGCGCCAAAACAATTGCAGACATTAACGCCGATTGTTTAGTGAAGTTAGACAAAGCATTGGATGCGTGATGTATTTTTGATACGTCATCAAGCTAAATGACAGTGTTCAATTTGATAGACGCAAATGTCATCCATGCAAATTTCATCTGAAGTGTTTTGAGGCAGAACGACCTTATAACATGATGTATTTGCAAAGCATCAAATGAAAAGATGTGATTTAACAAGTTTTGCGGATAAGCATGGTTCAAGCTACTTTTCAGCAAAAAAAGTAGCTTGAACTGATCGTTGATCCCTCAATACAAATAATATTGAAAAACGCTGTCGGAATGAATGCCTTATTGAATGAGATTGAATAAGGGTTCATCAATAGGATAGGGAAAATGCAATCTAATATTGATTCACAACACACCATTCAGCAATTGATCAACATCGTCGGTCAGCAACACGTTTTAACCCATGATCACGCTACCCGCCTATATCGTCAGGGTCGTCGTTATGGCTCAGGGCAAGTGCTGGCTGTTGTGGTTCCCGGAACTTTGTTTGAACAATGGCAAGTGCTACAAGCTGCTGTAAATGCGGACTGTATCGTGATTATGCAAGCTGCAAATACTGGCCTCACGGGTGGTTCAACACCTTTTGGTGATGATTACGACCGACCCGTTATTTTAATGAGTACACGTCGTTTGGCGGGTATTCAAGTGATTAACCAAGGTCAGCAAGTGATTTGCTTACCTGGTGCAACCTTAGATCGTCTTGAAAAAGAGTTGGCACACTATAATCGTGAGCCGCACTCAGTGATTGGATCATCTTGTATTGGTGCATCGGTTTTAGGTGGAATATGTAATAACTCAGGCGGAGCATTGGTTCGCCGCGGTCCTGCATATACTGAACTGGCACTTTATGCACGGGTCAATGCGTCAGGTGAATTAGAGTTGGTCAATCACTTGGGGGTGAATTTGGGTGAAACACCTGAAGAAATTTTGACAAAACTCGAAAATAAAAACTATCAACTCAATGATGTTATTAATAATGCGAGTTGTTGTGCTTCTGACCATCGTTATGCGCATGATGTTAAACAGGTCGATGAAAATACACCTGCACGATTCAATGCTGATCCATCACGTTTATTTGAAGCTTCAGGTTCTGCAGGTAAAGTCTGTGTCTTTGCAGTACGTTTAGACACCTTTGAAAAAATTCCAAGTCAGGTATTTTATGTGGGAACCAACTCACATGATGATTTGACTGAAATCCGTCGTTTCTTACTCAAAGATTTGCCAAGATTACCGATTGCGGGTGAATACATTCATCGTGTTGCCTATGATATTGGTGCTGAATATGGCAAAGATACCTTTATGTTTATCGAAAAATTTGGTACGGCAAAAGTACCTGCTGCATTTGCACTAAAAGATAAAGTGGATGGATATCTCGAAAAAATTGGCTTACGTAGTTTGTCTGATAAAGTGTTGCAGATGGTGACTAAACTGTTGCCCAATCATTTGCCAAAACGGATGAATGAGTTTCGTGATTTATATGAACATCATTTGATGATTCGTATCGAAAATCAGGATGTTGAGCAAGTTGAACTTTTTTTAAAAGATTATTTTCAACATAAAACATCAGGAAATTTTTTCCGTTGTACGGATGAAGAAGGGCGTAAGGCTTTTTTACATCGTTTCGCAGTGGCGGGTGCAGCAATTCGTTATCGTGATACGCATCGTTCGGAAGTTGAAGATATTGTTGCGCTGGATATTGCTTTACGCCGTAACGACCGTGAATGGGTAGAAACTTTACCTCAAGAGATGGATGATTTAATTACCCATAAATTGTATTACGGACATTTTCTCTGTCATGTGTTTCATCAAGATTATATCGTCAAAAAAGGGGTAGATCCTTTGGCAATGGAACATCAAATGTGGCATTTGCTGGATAACCGTGGTGCAGAATATCCTGCGGAACACAATGTAGGGCATTTGTATATTGCAAAGCCTACTTTAAAAAATCATTATCAAAAGCTTGATCCAACCAATAGCTTTAATGTCGGCATTGGGCAGACCAGTAAATTAAAATACTGGAAGTGATGATATTGAATCGTGTTAATTTGATTTGTTTATGGTGATTCACATATAAACAGTCTTTTAAAAACTGCTAGATGACGAACTCATTTATTTGACTAAATAAAATAGCCATGCAAAAAAGCATGGCTATTTTTTATTTCTGTTCGCCTAATTTAGAAGAAATAAATCCAAGCACAAAAGCACTGATAAAGAAGGTAACAACAGCATAAAGTGCGGATTGTGTGGTAAACCAAATTGCAATGGTTAAGATTGCAACGATGGCTGTACAAATCCAAATCGCCAACCCCGAAGTTGCTAAAGGTTGTTGAGATGAAGCAGGGTCAATTTGATCTGGTGTGGACAGGTCTTCTTTGGTATTTAAATCGTGAATAGGGTCATGTAGATTCACACCATAAAAGAAATAGGGATGATCATCAAAACGAGCAAGCTCGATACGTTGCATTTCAATAAAAGAAAGTTGTTGTGAATGATCTTGTGCCGAATTTTCAATGTGTTGTAACAATTGGGTTAAGAAATGGGCATCATTTAAATCCAAGGGCAAACCACTGGTGCGCAATAAAACATATTCAGGATAATGTTGTTCGATTAAAGATTTAAAATCTTCAAAATGGTAACTGTTCTCTGCACCAAAAGTTTCTATAAATAAGGGTTTTCGATCTGCTAAATTGAGAAGTGCTTGTTGTTGATCAATGACTAAATAAGCATATTGACTCTCACCAAAATCCTCTTGGCGTTCTTCTAGATCAATTTGATTGCGTTCATCGTTGATATCAAGATCATCTATATATCTTGTCCAGAAAATATTTTCTTGCTTAAACAGCATAAACCATAAAATCGGAATGAATGCATTTGCTTCGAGTTCAAAAGTTGCGCTTTGAAAAAACTCAGCCCATTGATTTTGACTACCTTGTGGCATATGGCTAAAGGTAGAACTGGTTAAAAATACCGGGTGGCTCATAACGTGATGCCTTTTCTTATTTACTTTTATTCAGCAGTTATATTGCAAAATAACGAAAATTGACACAGCAGATTGTTATAAAACTGTATAACACTTTTCTTTTATTTGAGTCATATCAAGATGTGTTGCTTCTTGTTGTGGGTAAAGCAGATAGAATTGACACTATATACGATGAAAATATCAAAAATTGCCATCAAAAAAATATTAAAACTCGATAAAGTAGTATGCAACAAGTTGCAAAGCCAAACTTAAAGGATTCATCATGACAAATAGCTATGCAAATATCTTAAAACCACTCCATCTGGGATTTACGACCATTAAAAATCGTGTCGTGATGGGTTCAATGCACACGGGTTTAGAAGATCGTTTTTATAACTACCCAAAACTTGCTGCATATTTTGGAGAACGTGCCAAAGGTGGTGTTGGGCTAATTATTACAGGGGGGATTTCCCCAAACCGCCAAGGTTGGTTGTTGCCAGCCGGTGGTACGATGAATACTTTAGGTGATATTGCACCACACCGTTTAGTCACACATGCTGTACATAAGCATGGTGCAAAAATTCTGATGCAAATTCTGCATGCAGGGCGTTATGGTTATCAACCGTTTGTTGTATCTTCAAGCCCAATCAAATCACCGATTTCGATGTTTAAACCACGTCAGATGAGTGACAAACTGATTCTTGAAACCATTCAGGATTATGCTGAAACAGCTAGTTTGGCAAAAAAAGCTGGTTATGATGGTGTAGAGATTATGGGTTCAGAAGGCTATTTACTGAATCAATTTTTAAGTCGCCATGTTAACCAACGTGAAGATCGTTGGGGCGGACCAATTGAAAATCGTATGCGTTTGGCAGTCGAAATTGTAAAAGCGATTCGTGCCAAAGTTGGTGAAAAATTTATTATTTGCTTCCGTTTGTCGATGCTCGATTTGGTCCATGACGGTAATACTATGGATGAAGTAATCACTGTTGCACAGGCATTAGAAAAAGCAGGTATTACTTTACTGAATACTGGGATTGGTTGGCATGAAGCACGTGTACCCACGATTGTAACCTCTGTTCCGCGTGCTGCATTTGTAGATTACACCGCAGAAGTGAAAAAGCATGTTGCTGTACCTGTCATTGCTTCCAACCGAATTAATATGCCTGATACTGCTGAGGAAATTTTGGCAGCAGGTAAAGCTGATATGGTGCAAATGGCGCGTCCATTATTGGCAGATGCTTTTTGGGTAAGTAAAACCGCAACCAATCGTGTTGATGAAATCAATACTTGTATTGCATGTAACCAAGCCTGTTTAGATCATAGTTTTCAAAATAAGCGTGCAAGTTGTTTGGTGAACCCAAGAGCAGCGCATGAAACTGAACTGGTTTATCTTAAAACAAAAAAACCGAAGAAAATTGCGGTTGTTGGTGGTGGTGTTGCAGGAATGTCAGCAGCTACTATTGCGGCAAGTCGAGGACATCAAGTAACTTTGTTTGAAGCTTCTACTGAGGTCGGTGGGCAGTTTAACCTCGCTAAAGTTGTGCCAGGTAAAGAAGAGTTTCATGAAACCATACGTTATTTTAAGGTTCAGATTGAAAAAACTGGTGTAGATTTACGTCTAAATACCAAAGTGAATCGTGAGCAATTAGAACGTGAAGGTTTTGATGATGTGGTGATCGCAACAGGTGTGATTCCTCGTGGTTTAAATATTGAAGGCAGTAATGCACCGCAGGTGTTGTCTTATGCTGAAGTATTACGTGGCGCACCTGTTGGTAACAGAGTCGCTGTGGTCGGCGCAGGTGGTATTGGATTTGATGTATCGGAATATTTGTTAAAACCTGAGCATCAGCCGCAACCACAACCCTTGGCGGATTGGCAACGCGAGTGGGGTGTAGACCCAAATCCAAACTATATGACTGAAGGTGGTTTTGTTCCTGCTGAAGTAGATCAACCGATTCGTCAAATATATTTGATGCAACGTAAAACCACACCTCTTGGTATTGGTTTAGGTAAAACCTCGGGTTGGGTACACCGTGCACAATTGAAAAAACATGCGGTAAGAATGATGCGTGGCGTGCAATACAAGTCTGTCACCAATGAAGGATTATGGATTGAAAGCAATGGTCATGATCAATTGTTACGAGTAGACACGATTGTGGTGTGTGCAGGTCAGGAATCCGTTAAGGACTTAATGCCTCAAGAGGGTGAGTCAACTTTAGCAAATTACCATATTATCGGTGGTGCAAAATTGGCTGGTGAGCTTGATGCAAAGCGTGCGATTCGTGAAGGCGCTGAAATAGCAGCTAAACTTTAATCAAAATCATCTATTTTGATGAAACAATATGCATTTGAATAGTTTAAGTCTATTTTTTTCTTGTCAGAATTGGAAAAGCTTAGTATTCTTGCGCACATGGAAGCGTGGCAGAGCGGTTTAATGCACCGGTCTTGAAAACCGACGAGGGTGTGAGTCCTCCGTGAGTTCGAATCTCACCGCTTCCGCCAAATATCTTAAAGGGAATCAAATGAATAGTTTGATTCCCTTTTTCTTTGGCACAATTTTGGTGTCATTCGAAATTTTAGCTGATGATCATTCAAGTCCATTGACGACGCTACGCAACATTTGGCTGCTATTGTATTGATCGCGATCTCAGCGAATAGCGGCATCCAGAGCCGTTCCAAACTGGACAAAATATTTTTCCATAGATTTTAGCTGCAGGCTTATTCATATAAGAATCATATTGCTGAATAAGCCTAGAGATAGGTTTGTGCAACAAAACCGTTTCTAAGCAAAATGCTGCTTTAAAAAGGGTATTACGCATTCTGAATATTGTTCAGGGAAATCTCGGTAAATATAAGTATGTTCTGCATCCGCGAAGATTTTAATTTCTGCTTTTGTTACATGGTCGAGCCCTACTTTGAGCCGGTGGCCAAACTCGGGTGGGGTATAAATATCTTTTTCTCCATACATTAATAAGATGGGTGGTTGATATTTTACCTGTGTAGATTTTGCTAACGGATTGAGTTCCTGATTAAGCTTAGGTAGCAGTGTATTTGATACTTTGAGCATTGCATGAGCGACTGGATAATGTTTCCAGAACTCTGGTAATGTCGGAAATGCGCCTTCAAATACTGCAATTTTATAAGGGTGTCCATCTTTTGCTAATGAGCATAGTCCCCAAGCTGCACCAAATGACGCACCAATTAAACCTACATTTAATTCGGGTGTTCGCTTTTGAGCATATATCCCTGCATGATATACATCATTGGGATAGTCAAATGAGAATCCTTCACTTTCTCCAAAGCCATTAGCATCATAAATAAGTACGTTATAGCCATTTTTTAAAAATAGATCCGCATGTCCGTAACGGAGCCAAAATGCTTTAGCCGCTTTTCCCATTGGATGAGCAAGTACTAAAGTTGCTTTTGCCGCTGGTGCACTTTTCCAATAACCAGCGAGTGTTTGCTGGTCAGTTAAGGGAATAGTGACAGCCTCCCAGTCTTCTTTAGAAATAGCTTGAGGCCAAATCCAAGGTACTTCGAATCTTCCAAAAAATGGCTTTCGTAGAATTTGGTGAGCAATTTTTTTCATTTTGGTTATCCAATATTTTTCAAAGTTTATAATATCCAATAAAGTTCCTTTTTGGAACTCGTATTTCAAAATGTATTACTTATTGATTTTCTTTATGGAAATTGGGTATAGCTCATATTTTAATCATCTTAATGATACATCGGACAAACATGACGAATACGTTGAAATCAAGAAATGGAATAAATCAATTATCATTTATTTTTTAGTTACATATAGAGCGCAATACCCATAATTCGAGTTAATAAGCCAAATTACTGAAAATAGATCCTGCAACAAAAAAATTGTCGTGTTTTAAAAGTCCAAGTAGTGTTTCTGGCATACTGTTGTTTTACCTTTATGCAGATTAATAAAGGCAAAATCATCATTTGCGGTGTGAACCAGTAAATTATGTTTTTGTTAGTGCTAGTATCCGAGACTACAACCAGAATATACAATACGACAAGGTTGTAAATTTTCACTTAAACAAAACACTAATGCACCTTTTTTAGCCCCATCCTCTGAAAAATCAAGTAAAATTTTTGATTTTTGACCATCATTAATTGGATCAGCTATAGCAACACAGCGATTAGAATATGTTTTAGATACTTCACATTTTTGTCCGCCATCCTGTTGACACGCTTTTAATGCTTTTGTTTGTGCCTCATCTTTAGATTTAAAATTTCTTGTAAAACCAATTGGACGCCCTTTTAAGCCTTTACTTTTATCTTCTGCAATTGCACCCCATAATGTTTCAATCATAGGGTACAAAGTTGGATTTTGATTCGTATATCCACCACTTCCTCCACCTGGAATAGGTGCGCAACCTTGAGCACCTTGCCCACCTATTGGATAATAGCCTGAAGGACAATTCCCTTCAGCATGTGCATTCTCAATAGTTAAATAAATGATAAGAATAAAGAAAATGGATAAATAAAAAAACTGATTATTTGTCAATGTCATTCATTAAACTCCTTTAAGATCATGGCTTAATAATAAGAAAAGCTATGAATTATTTTAAATAAATTCTTTATTCTAAAAACTAGCATTTTTTCAAAAACAAGGGAAATGATTCTTCGGAATACTATTATATTTTCGCAGTATTCTTTTCGCTTGATTCCAAAAATTTTCGATTCCATTAATATGATTTTTCCCATTTGCAAAGCGATTAGAACAATTAATTCTATGATGGCAGAACCCCGCATCATCTAGAGCATTGTAACTACGCCATTGATCAGTATAGACGATGCTATCAGGTGTTATTTTCTTTGCAATTACAGACATTAAGGTACTTGATTTAGTATCTCGAATAACAACGGTATAGGCCACGCCATTACGCTTTAATAATCCAAAAACCATCATTTTATTCGTGGCACCACGACAAGGCTTACCCTTAGAAGTGCAGCCAAAATAGCTTTCATCTAACTTAATCTCACCATCAAATATTACGAGAGCTTTTATCTCTAAATAATAAGCAATAATTTTACGAATTTTAGTAATGAACAGCGTAGCCGAATTATGATGAATTTCTAATAAATCAGCAGCTGCTCTTGCAGTCAGATCGAGCACGAAAATACTCGAAATTTTAATTGAGTTTTCTTGTTTAATTTACAATTGGTTCGCTTTATTTTCATAGATTAGCACCTTGTTAATCTAGTATAGCTTCTAATTTTTTATACCCAACGAAATTTTAATAGGGAACTAAATTGCCTAAAACTAATTGATTGTATATAAAACAAAGTTGTTGCTCTCCTTATTTAAAGAGGAAAGAAAATATAAAAATAAAAGGTGTAAATATATTTAAAAGATAAATAATTTAATATGATAGGAACGCAAAATCACCCACTATGAATCAAGGTGGCTTAGTAAAGAATTTTGAAGCATTATCAGCCCTCCTTTTTTAAAGGAGGGTGTTTTATGAATTTTTATCCAATAATTTAGCTTAATTAACTGGCAATACTCACTAGTAGATGCTTTCTTATCAGTTCAAGTTCACTACTATGGGGAGTTTAATTTCAAATCATTCAATACGCTGTATTTTACGAGGAGCTGTTTCTTTAATAAAGAAACTGATGACTACACCAATACTTGTACCGACTAAGCTCAAATAAAAAATATTTTGAATACCATAACGTTCTGCGACTATTCCCGATAGGACTGGCGCAATACCTCCACCAAATATTTCTCCAGCACCGACGACTAAGCCGATTGAAGATGCAACTAAACCCGCGGGCGCAGATTCTGCCGCAATCGGTCCAGAAAGAAGTGCAATCAATCCTAAACTGAAAAAAGACAAGATAAATAATAAACTGAATAGACCAAGTAACGAAGGTGCTGCATTTGAGAATAAAAGAATAAAGATGGTTGAGCCAATGAAACTTAAGATTGATGCTGCACGACGGCCAATCCAGTCAGAGAATGATGGGATCAAGAATTGTCCTAAAAAGCCACCAAAACCAATTGCAGATACAATGATTCCCATGTCCTGTACATTCAATTTAAGGTGATTCTCTAGGTAAAGTGGTAGCATTGCACTGATGACAAATACACAAGACATTGTGCAAAATAATCCAATCATACTGAGTAAAATATTACGGTTTTTTAATACAGCAATCCAATTCACTTTTTCTTGACTCTGAGTTTGTTTCTCTAAAATAAGTAATTGTCCACCTTGCGTTTGTTCAGGTTCACGTAAAACAAAAAAGAGAAATACTGCAAGAATAAAACCAGGAATAGCCACGACCCAGAAAACTTCACGCCATGAAGGAAGAACAAGCATTAATTGCGTCGCAATAATGGGTCCTAATCCTAAACCAAATAAAGCAAATCCACTCTGTTGTAGTCCTTGTAGCATTCCTCTACGTGATGGTTTTGCTGCTACAGCAGTTGCTGCAAAACTGGTCGGACAAAAGGCACCTTCTGAAACACCCATGAGCGCACGTATAAGAATCAAACTGGTTAGCCCCATGGCAGCACCAGAAAATCCAGATGCGAGTGAGAAAACAACCAAAGAAAGAATGAGGATTTTACGATGACCAATTTTATCTGAAAGCCGACCAGCAAAGATTGCGAAAACACCCCAGGTAACACCTAGAGCACCAAAAATTAAACCGACATCTTGATAGTTTAAAGAAAGATCTTTCATGATGGACGGAAGAAGAGGGGCAATGATCCAGCGATCTAATCCGACTAAACCAAATCCGAGTGTGAGTAAAAGTACGATCTTCCATTCGTAAGACGTGTCCCATTGTTTTTGCATTTTGTATTCCTTGTCATTCGCGAAGTGTTTAACTCGCGATTCCTGCGAGTTGACAAAAAGTATAATTTGCTTTTTTGGACTTTTTTGTTCGATTAGACCGAACAGTCTTGTCGATAAAACGTCCATTGTTATCGACTGTGGTATGACTTAATTTTTAATTGTGTCATGAGGACGATTGAGGAAATAGGATGAATACATATACAACAAAATTCGGAAGTATAGATAATTTCGAAAAAGGTTCAATTGAAATGATTCAAGGCAAACCATCACATTATGTATTTTCTAATGTGTTTGAAGTTGCGAGTCTAGCGGAGCCTTATGAAAAAACAGTTGTAGGGATTAATCAAAAATATGTGATCGAATCAATTCGTGCAGAAGGTACTTCAGAGTGGTTCTGTTGTGCACACGATGAATTTGTCATTTCAATGGATTGTGAGGTTCGTGTTGAATTTTTAAAACTGGAACAAGCAATAGATACTTCAATCGAAGGGACTCAGGCTGCAGGTGATCAACCGAAAGGTAAACCCATGGGTTATGTGGTGCTAAAAAAAGGCCATCAAGCCATTCTGCCTGTCGGCACAGCCTATCGTTTCAATAGTCAAAAGCCAGCAACGCTGATTTTACACACAATTAAAGGACCACTTTCTGTCGAGAAATGGTCAGAAATTTGTTTGAAGTAATAGGAGATTAGGGATGAACTCTGCACAAAATACATTTGCAAGTGAGCAAGTTGAAATCATTGGGAAAAATGAAACTACAGGGTATATCACATTTAAACTTGGCAATTTCATGCTTAGTCGTGATGAGTATTTTGCCAAGATTACATGGACTGCAAAAGGGAGTGAGCACTCACACTTAATGTCTGTCGATGCATTTTTAAGAGCAGTTATGCGTGATGTTGCTTGGGGGTTCTTCTACGGTTGGGTCAACTTCGATCATGTGATTGGAACTCAAAATCACTACGGTAGCGTCGATATGTATGCCGGTACATTTAATGGTGTACTCAATGCTGCTGGTGTGGACTACGTTGAAAATTTTGAAACACCAAAAATCATGGCAACATTTAAAGCCATTTTACATGATTGGGTAAATGCAGATTTTGATCCATTTGCAGCACCGGAAGAAACTGGTAGCGCGTTTGGTCGAAAAAATGGTGAAAATATTGAAGCGATTGATCGTTATCGTATTGCAACCAAGCGCATGCCAGGTATGACAGGAGATTCGCCATTACGTGATGATTTACCAGTCAATCGCCAGTTTGCAGATGTAGATCAAGACGAGCCTTTAGTGCATTGTGAGCCTGGATTTGAAGGTGAACTCAGCGCATTTAATTTGTTTAAATATATGTCTCGTTCAGATGTGACGTGGAATCCGTCAGTGACTTCAGTTTGTAAGGCGAGCTTATTCTGTCCAACCACAGAAGAATATATTTTACCTATTTTCCATGGCAATGACCGTGTGGAATGGTTTATGCAAATTTCTGATGAAATTACATGGGATATTGCTGATAAAAATGATGGAAAACCTTTTGCACGTATTCTCATGAAAGCAGGTGATATCTGTGCAATGCCTGCCAATATTCGTCATCAAGGCTATTCAACAAAACGTTCGATGCTTTTAGTTTGGGAAAATGCAACACCTGATTTACCAGAAAAATATGCATCTGGTGAGTTACCACCTTATCCAGTGTCATTCTAAGCACATGTTCTCGGGCTAAGTTGAACTGTGAAGTAGATTTAGCCCTATTCAAAAGGTTTTTAAATATGAATACGCAATTACGTGTTGATGGGACAGTTGTACCTGAACAAAAGGTATTGGATCTGATGAAAGTAAATACACAACTTTTTATCAATGGTGAATTTGTTCCTGCCAAAAATGGTGGAACGATTGATGTACTCAATCCAGCAACAGGTGAAGTAATTACCAAAATTGCTGCAGCAGAAGCAGAAGATGTGGATGTTGCAGTGCAAGCCGCACAAAAAGCTTTTCCTGCATGGGCGGAAACACCAGCAGCAGAACGCGGTCGTTTATTATTGAGATTGGCTGATTTGATTGAAGAAAATTCAGAAGAATTGGCTCAGCTTGAATCTTTGGATACTGGGCATCCAATCAAGGATTCACGCCGTTTAGATGTACCGCGTACAGCAGCATGTTTCCGTTATTTTGGTGGTATTGCCGACAAGATTGAAGGCAATGTGATTCCCGTTGAACAAGGTTTTTTAAACTATACCACACGTGAGCCGATTGGCGTGGTTGGTCAAATTGTGCCATGGAACTTCCCACTGATGTTTACCAGTTGGAAACTTGGTCCAGCACTTGCAGCAGGTAATGTTGTGGTGATGAAGCCTTCAGAAATTACACCATTATCCACCCTTAAAATCGCTGAATTGATTAAAAAAGCCGGCTTTCCTGATGGGGTGGTGAATATTGTTCCTGGTTATGGTCATACCGCAGGTCAACGCTTAGCTGATCATCCTGATATTGGAAAAATCTCTTTTACAGGTTCAACACAAACAGGGCGCAGTATTGTCAATGCCTCTTCAGGCAACTTGAAACGTGTACAGCTTGAACTGGGTGGTAAAGGGGCAAATATTGTTTTTGAAGATGCCAATCTTGATGCCGCTGTAAATGGTGCGGCTTGGGCAATTTTCCATAATCAGGGACAAGCATGTATTGCGGGTTCGCGTTTGGTATTACATGAAGAAATTGCAGATCAATTTTTAGAGAAGTTCGTTGCTTTAGCACAATCTATTCGTTTAGGTGATCCTTTAGATCCGAATACAGAAATGGGGCCTTTAACATCAGAATTACATCGTGACAAAGTTTTGGCATACGCCAAAATTGCAGTGGAGCAAGGTGGGAAAATTTTGCTCGGTGGTACTGCGCCGCAAGATGCTCGTTTGAAAAATGGATATTTCGTCATGCCGACTATCGTTGAAGCAAAAGTAGATGATCGTGTTGCGCAAGAAGAAGTTTTCGGTCCTTTTGTTACTGTTATTCGTTTTAAGGATGATGCCGAAGCATTACAAATCGCCAATGGGACTGAATACGGCTTGGGAAGTGGTTTATGGACAAACAATCTACAACGTGCACATTTATTTGCTAAGAAAATCAAAGCTGGCATGTGCTGGATCAATAGCTATAAACGTGTCAATCCAGGTAGCCCATTTGGTGGTGTAGGCAAGTCAGGTTATGGGCGTGAAATGGGCTTTGAGGCGATCCATGACTATACCGAAGTTAAATCGGTATGGGTCAATGTTGATGCCATAATACCGCCGCACTTTCAACGAGGGGAATGAAATGCAAAATTTTCATTATAAAGCACTCCCAATCAATGTTTATTTTGGAAATGCAGAATCGCAAAAGACCAAAAGTATTTTAGTGGACAATGGCTTTTCTTCAGTTCTGGTGATTACAACACCTGAACAAGAAGAAACAGGCTTAATGATGGCAAAGCAGTTGGGTGAATTGGCTGTGGGTGTTTACCCACATGCAGTGATGCATGTTCCAACCGGTGTTGCTGATGAAGCGATTCAGTTTGCAACCAAAAAGAATATTGACTGTTGTTTGGCTTTGGGTGGTGGTTCGACGATTGGACTTGCTAAGGCGATCGCATTAAAAACTGGAATTCCAATTGTCGCTATTCCAACAACTTATGCAGGTAGTGAGATGACCACAGTCTATGGTTTGACTGAAAATAATCTCAAAAAAACAGGCAAAGATATCAAAGTACTTCCTAAAGTCGTGATTTATGACCCTGAATTAAGTCTGACTTTACCTGCTGGTATTTCCGCAAGTTCAGGAATGAATGCAATGGCACATGCGGTTGAGGCACTGTATGCACAGGATAAAAATCCGATTATTAGCATGATGGCAATTGAGTCGATTAAGTCACTTAGTCAGGCTTTGCCAAAAATTGTGAAAAACTCACAAGATATCGAAGCGCGTAAGCAAGCCACTTATGGTGCTTGGCTTGCTGGGATTTGTTTGGGTTCAGTTGGCATGGCAATTCATCACAAACTTTGTCATACCTTGGGTGGAACTTATAATCTACCCCATGCACAGGCACATGCTATTACTTTGGCATATTCAGCACATTATAACCGCAATGCAGATATCCAAGCGATGGATCAACTTGCTCAGGCACTCGGTGGGCAAAGTCATGAACAAGTTGGACAACTGATTTATAAACTTAATCAACAACTGGGTATTCCATTGGCTTTAAAAGATATTGGGTTACCAGAAGACGGTCCAAGCGAAGTGGCTCGCATTACCTGTGAAAGTCCATATTACAATCCGAGAAGTTATGAAAGAGATGAATTGGAAACACTTCTTCAACGGGCTTATCTTGGTTTAGAGCCGAGATAATTTGCTTGATCAAAATGGAGTTTTGATATGCATGACGTCACGATGAGTGCAATAAATAGTTTTGAACAGATTCAAAATCCACGTTCTAAAATGTTAATCCAAAAATTAGTTAAAGCGATTCATCAATATATCAATGAGGTGGAATTAACCCAATCAGAGTGGGAAGTGGCAATAGATTTCTTGACGCGAACAGGGCAACTTTGTCATGACCAGCGTCAAGAATATATTTTACTTTCAGATGTACTTGGCGTATCTATGTTGGTGGATGAAATTAACCATAGCAAAAATCTAGCACAAACACCGAGTACTGTTTTTGGTCCATTTTTTATTGCCAATATGCCGATCCGCAACTATGCAGAAAGTATTAGCGAGGAAAATATTGGTGATGAAATTCCCCTGTTGGTTAAAGGGAAAATTTTAAATCAGCAGGGTGAAGCAATCGTGGGTGCCAAAATAGAAGTATGGCAAACAGCAGAAAATGGCATGTATTCGGGGCAAGATCCTCTGCAAGCAATCTCCAACTTACGTGGTGCATTTATCAGTCAGATGCAGGGTGAATATGCATTTAAATCTATTTTACCAGTCAGTTATCAGATTCCTTCTGATGGAACAGTAGGTGAACTTTTAAATTATTCCAAACGTCATTTTTGGCGGCCTGCACATATTCATTTCATGATCACAGCTGAAGGGTATCAACCTTTGGTCACTCACTTATTTATTCAGGATGATGAATATTTGAATGCTGATGCCGTATTTGGCGTCAAAGATCGGTTAATTGTTGGTTTTCAGCAACAGTGTTCCAGCGTGGAAGATCAGACTCAATTTACCTTCAATCAAAACTATAACTTAATCGAATATGACTTTGTTCTCAGTCAAGGGGAATGATGATGTCGACACGAATCAAGCTTTGTGAGGTCGATGATTTTTCAGATCAACAGGTCTTAAAAGTCAATCATCCGTTAAAAATAGACAAAAGCATTGTGATTATTCGCAAAGATGGGAAGTTTTACAGTTATGAAAATGTTTGCCCTCATTTTTTAGTACAGCTTGATTATCGTTCAGGGCAATTTTCAATTTACCAAAATCAAGTGATCATGTGCGCACACCATTCAGCACTTTTTGATATAGAAACAGGTTTATGTATCGATGGACCATGTAAAGGTCAAAGTTTAATTAAAGTTGAAAATGAACAAATTAATCAAGATATCTATTTTAAATAATTGTTCTGAATTCGTGAACACTGAAGTTGATCAAAGATGATTTTTTAAGCGATGGAACTAGATTAATTTAGACATGTTTAGGATGACATTTATTTTAACTAAATTAAGGAAAATTCAATGTTTATGAAGAAACTTATACTCGCATTATTTATACCGACAATACTTGTTTCGTCTTTGGCGTTTGCAGCTGACACTAAAAAGCCCAATGTTTTGGTGATTGTGGCTGACGATCTTGGGTTTTCTGATACAGAACCTTTTGGTGGTGAGATTTCTACCCCGAATATTAAAAAATTGGCTAAAGAAGGTGCTATTTTAACTAATTTTCATACGGGTCCTACTTGCTCAGTGACACGTTCAATGTTGTTGACAGGTAACGATAGTCACCAAGCTGGCTTTGGTACGATGGCAGAATATTTACAACCAGAACAGAAAGGTAAATCAGGTTATGAAGGTCGTTTGAATAATCGTGTTATTACCCTAGCTGAAATTTTAAAAACGCAGGGATATGTATCATTCGTTACAGGTAAATGGCATTTGGGTGCAACGGAAGATAGCCATGCAAAAGCGCGTGGCTTCGATCGCTCATTTACACTCATGCCAGGAGGTGCTGCACATATGGATGCTAGCCAAATGTTCCCTGGAAATTATAAAGCACGATATTTTGAAGATGGTCAGGAGGCAACTTTACCAAAAGAATTTTATTCAAGTGACTTCTTTACCAGTAAAATGATTTCCTATATGGAAAATGACCGTAAAAAAGGTCAACCATTCTTTGGATATTTGGCTTTTACTGCACCACACTGGCCTTTACAAGCACCAGATCAATATTTAAAGAAATATGATGGATACTACAAAGATGGCTATGAAAAAATTCGTCAAACACGCTTAGAGCGTATGATCAAATTAGGCATTATGCCAAAAGGAACCAAGGTTAATAACCCGTTGGCAGATGCATTCCCAGCTTGGGATAAGTTAACCGAGGTACAGAAAAAAGATCAAGTGAAGACCATGCAAATTTATGCAGCGATGATTGATAACATGGATCACAATATTGGTCGTGTGATTGATTATCTCAAACGTAGTGGTGAACTTGATAATACTTTGATTTTATTTATGTCTGATAATGGCGCAGAGTCTGCCACACCAGAATCATTAGGCACCACTGAAGACAAAAATGGTATTCGTGAATGGGTAGATACCACATTTGATAACAGCCCAGAAAATATGGGTAAAAAAGGTTCTTATGTAACACTTGGGCCTCAATGGGCGCAGGTTGCATCAACGCCACTGCCTTATTTCAAAAGTATTTTGTCAAATGGTGGAATTCATGTTCCAGCCATTATTCGCTATCCAAGCGAAATTAAATCTGGACAGATTCAACCTGAAACGATTCATGTGATCGACTTTGTCCCAACAATACTTGAGTTGACAGGTGCTCAAAGACCTGAAAGTTATAAAGGTAACCCATTATTAAAAATGGAAGGTCGTTCATTCTTATCTGCATTTAAGGGAAGAGCATTACCAGAACGTGCATTAGGGTGGGAATTTAATACACGCAGAGCTTTGTATAAGGGCGATTGGGCTGTTCAATATCAAGCACCACCTTATGGCACTGGTGAATGGGAACTTTATAATCGAAAAATTGATCCATCATTCTTGAAGAATTTGTCATCTCAAAATCCAACAAAATTGCAAGAGTTAGCAAAAGATTGGGCGGATTACGCACAGCGTGTTGGTGTGGTGGAGGCTCCTGTTCGTTATAAATATGGTCAAATGAACTGCTTCTACGATAAGTGTATTCAACCTGAGTTCTTAAAAAAATTATCTAAGCAATAACCCATATAGAAACCAAAAGTAGTTTTTTATTGAATCAAGGTACGAGCTTATCAATGTTGATTGATCATCTACTGGTGATGGGCTCATCTTGTATTCACTAGAAAATATCATTTTGCTGGTTGTCTAAGAGATGTTGGCATGAAGAGTTTTCATAGTGTAGTGCTGTTGGGGAGTATTTTTCTAGCAGCCTGTGGTGCTCCTCCAAAGCAGGAACACGTAAAAACTTCACCGAAGTTAGGAAGTTTAGCTCAATGTAAACAATATTTGGGACTTCCTCATGATTGGCGAAAAGACCCTCAGGCAGGTATGGTCAAAATTCATGGTGGAACGTTCAATATTGGGAACAATAAAAGCTACCCAGAAGAGCAAGCACTTTATAAAAGTGAGCGTACAGTCAGTGACTTCTGGATCGATGCGACAGAAGTTACTAATGCACAGTTTCAAAGTTTTGTAAACGAAACAGGTTATGTGACTGAAGCGGAAAAGCAGGGTGAAGCAGCTGTATTTTATCAACCGACACAGCCAGTATCAGAATTGGCATGGTGGAGTTTAGTCAAAGGAGCAAACTGGAAGCAGCCTTGGGGAGAAAATGTCGAACGGAAAACTCAGGCAAATGAACCTGTCCGGATGATTACACTGAAAGATGCGTTAGCTTATGCAAACTGGTTAGGTCGAGATTTACCAACTGAAGAGCAATGGGAATATGCAGCTAAAGGTTTTAGTAAAGTACATGAAACTCATGCCGATAGCGAACATGTTGATGCAAATATTTGGCAAGGAGAGTTTCCATATCAAAATGAAAGTAAAGACGGTTTTACTGATGTTGCACCTGTAGGATGTTTCAAAGCCAATGATTTTGGTTTATTCGACATGATTGGAAATGTTTGGGAATACACAAATAGTCCATTTAAAGGGACGCATGATGATCACATGGGCATGCAACAACTTAATACGAATCAAGCCCAAACATTTAATCGTTACACCATCAAAGGAGGATCATTCCTTTGTGCAGTGAACTATTGTCAGCGATATCGAGCTTCAGCCAGACACCCGCAAGAAATTGATTTAGGTATAAGTCATGTGGGATTTAGAACGGTAAAAAACATACTATAAATTAATGGATTAATGATGAAAAAAACACTTTATATTGTGCCATTGGCTTGTGCCATGGCTGCAACGGGTAACTATGTCTTTGCAAAAGATGTCAATATTGATGTAACCCTGAAAAACTTATACGCAAATCGTGATCCTGATGAACAGACTAAACCAATTACTGGAAGCTGGAGTCAAAGTGTTATTGCACGTGGTAATACTCAATATGCATTATCAGATGACACAAAGTTGCTTTTTACTGGATCGGTACAATATGCGAGACGTTTGAGCGAAGATAAGCATTTAAATGACATGATTTTACCTTTTGATGTAAATACACAAAAACAGGCTTCAAGCTATAATAAAGTAGCTGGGTCAATGGGTGTACAGCATAAAAATCACAAAGTCACTTGGGGAGAACAATGGGTAGATACGCCACTGGCGACTACAGATTATAGTCGGCAACTGATCACTATTTATCAAGGTCTATTATATTCTGGTCAATTGAATAAACAGTTAAATGTGGATATTGGCTATTTAGATAAATATTCACCACGAAATGAAGAAGATTTTAGAAAAATTTCTGTCAACAAAAAAGAATCTGATGGATTGGCTTATATTGATTTAAAGCACAAAGCTTTCGATAATAAATTACAGACTCAGATTTTTGTGAGTGAATTAGAAGATTTATATAATCAATACTCTATAGGACTGAACTATAAAAATAGTATTGAACAATTTAGATTCAATACTAAATTTAGATATTATTATACAGAAGAAACAGGTGTTGAACTGCTTGGTGATATTGATAACCAATATATTGGGCTACTTCACGAGATTAGTTACGGGCCAAATACTATTGGTTTGGGCATCCAAAAAATTGAAGGAGATAGTAATTTTCCAATGTTAGATGGTGCCGTTCCTGTCCTCAGTTATATTAACTGGACACAAGGTACATTCAATAAGGCAAATGAACTTTCATATCATGTTACCTTTAATCATGATGCAAGTTGGGCATTACCAGGTTTAAATCTTTTACTCCGTTATGTAGATGGCCAAAACTATATGATCAATGGTCAAAAAGGATTTGATGAAAGTGAAATTGATATCATTATGAATTATCGTATGAATGAAGGACGATTTAAAGGACTTGGTTTTCAGTGGCTAAACTTAAATTATAAAAATGATCTTAAAGGTGATTACATTGAGAATAGATTCTTTACCACTTATACGATGAATTTTTAAAGATTTTAGAATCAAGAGGGGATTTTTCCCCCCTTTGATTTATTTTATAGGCGTCGGTTGATAAGCAAAAAGAACAACACTATCTTTGGTTTTTTTCCATATCGACAGTGTGCGATTTTTTAATTTAACAGGTTTACCTTGTAAAAGCAGTTCAGCTTCAAATATTGCAAAAGTTAAAAGGTTATCTGAAAACTCGACAATATTTTCAATATTATAATCAATTGTTTTATAAATATAATACTGACTTTCTAATTTTTGCATATAGCTAGAAAGATGATCTATTTTAGCACTACTATGCACATAGATAAGTTCTGGATCACATAAGCTTTCAAATTTTTTATAATCTTTTTGTGTTAAGGCTTGAAAGCGTTCTTTCTCAGCCATTTTTACAAGGTGAATATAATCCATAAAATAAAATCCGAGGTTTAAATCATTTATTCTATTTCAAATTGGAGGAGGAATTTGTTTCTAAAATGGAAACAATCAGTTTGTATAATTAAAAGAATAGACAATTTCTTTATTCAATATAATAAATATAAGCCTATAAATGATAAGTAAGTCCTATGATAGATAAAAGTGCGGCATCCTTAGCCGAGATGCTCTCTCAAATCCAAGATAGATCG